>CAZPRX010000093.1:0-5748 GCA_964588835.1 uncultured Muribaculaceae bacterium | reverse complement strand
TGATCTTACCATAGATACCGGAGTATCATCTCCAGATGAGGCAGCTGAAAAGATCTCTACTGTTGGAGACGCAATAGCATACATAGAGAACAACGCTAAGTAACAAAATTACACAAGTATAAAATGCAATTAAAAAGAGTAGTCGTTACAGGGATTGGAACGATCAACCCACTGGGGAACAATATCTCGGAGTACTTTGATAACCTTGATAATGGAACAAGCGGAGCATCTCTAATTACTCGGTTTGACGCCTCGCTTTTTAAGACCAAATTTGCTTGTGAGATCAAAGACTTCGATCCTGAGAAGTTTGGAATAGACAAAAAAGAGGCGAGGAAACTTGATCTCTTTGCTCAATACGCACTTGCTGCAACTTCAGAAGCTATGAATGATTCTGGCTTAGAGGTTGAAAGCATTGATCTTGACAGAGTAGGTGTGATTATGGGCTCAGGCATTGGAGGCATTGAAACGATGTTTCAAGA
This sequence comes from uncultured Muribaculaceae bacterium, assembly GCA_964588835.1. Classification (GTDB taxonomy): domain Bacteria; phylum Bacteroidota; class Bacteroidia; order Bacteroidales; family UBA932; genus Bact-08. The sequence goes on along the minus strand of CAZPRX010000093.1, from coordinate 5,269 downwards.
GATAAAGGGCTATTTTGAGGGTGGAAGCATTCCTCGATTCAGCCCTTTCCTTATTCCTAAAATGATTCCGGACATCGCAGCCGGTCACATATCGATGAAATATGGCTTTAGAGGCCCTAACTTTACAACTGTTTCTGCATGTGCCTCTTCAACCAACGCTATGACTGATGCCTTTAATTACATCAGACTGGGCAAGGCAGATATTATTGTAACTGGAGGCTCTGAGGCTGGAATTTCAATCCCAAGCATAGGCGGATTTAATTCTGCTCAGGCGTTATCTACAAATAATGATAACTACAAAACAGCTTCTCGTCCATTTGACAAGACCAGAGATGGATTTGTTATGGGAGAGGGTGCAGCTACCCTTATTTTTGAAGAGTACGAGCACGCAGTTGCCAGAGGCGCAAAAATTTACGCCGAGGTTAGTGGTGCAGGATTAAGCGCAGATGCTTATCATATCACTGCTCCGCATCCTGACGGTCATGGTGCAACTCAGGTTATGAAACTTGCACTTCAAGATGCAGGATTAGAACCGGAAGCCGTTGACTACATCAATGTTCACGGAACAGCTACTCCTCTTGGAGACATTGCTGAACTAAAAGCAGTAAAAGAGATATTCGGAGAGCATGCATACAAACTCAACATAAGCTCTACCAAGTCAATGACAGGTCATTTACTTGGTGCAACAGGAGCAGTTGAAGCACTTGCTTGTTTACACGCCATTAATTCAGGCACAGTACCTCCTACGATTAACTTTGTAAACGAAGATCCTGAGATTGACTACAAACTCAACCTTACGTTAAACAAATCCCAGAAGAGAGAGGTAAACGTTGCAATGAACAACACATTTGGTTTTGGAGGACATAACTCCTGCATAATCTTCAGCAAGATTAAGTAATAACCATAAGGATTATAAAACAGAGGCCGGCTAAATATTATTTAGCCGGCCTCTGTTTTTATTGTTTACCAGAAATCTTAAGGAACGATTGTGTATACAATCCTGAGTTTGGGTTTTCTGATGGCATTTACACCATTTATTACTCCTTTGTAGTAGATGGTATTGTCAATATAATAGCTAACCTCGCCTGTCATGGAGTTTGATGAAGATGATACTGGCAAGAGGAATGTCTGCAATTCAGCTCTTTTAGTATACTTGCCTTTTAGCAAATTCTGAAAATAGCTTGTAATATTAAGATTATAAGTGAGCAGAGACTTATTGATAGTACCCTTATTGTCATTAATGTTAAGCTCGCTCAGAAGCTGATAATATGGTTGGTTAGAATATGATGCTCCTGTATTTCTTGTTGCAAGGAAGATTTGAGGCGGATATTGAGATAGTGTTTTGTAATGAGCAGGTGATTCATAAGGAAGAATCAGCTCTGCTTTTGAAATAACAATTTTGTCAATGGGGGCATTTTTATCCTGAGCCCATGATTTAATCATATCATTAACCTCTTCCATATCTATGTATGGCTTAATTCCTGCAAGACCTTCAATCATTATTTTTTCAGTTGGCTGAGAAGTCTCAAGTCCCTTTGATCCATGTTTAATGAGATTAAGACTAAGGTCAGTGTCTGATGTAAAATAATAGATTGTGCTGTCCGGCTTTGATATGGTATCATCTACATGATTATAGGATAATGCCATGTTAATTGATGATGGTACAATTATATTAAAGCGGCCGCCTTCAAGTGATCCAGGTAGTGGCTCTGTTTTTATTACAAAACCCTTAAATCTTTTAACAAACAACTGAAGGCTATCCATCTCAGCAGGTGTCGCTGTTACTAACTCTTTAGCAAACTCATTTGATAGTTGCATGTTAAGAGTGTCACCGCCAAAATATACATTTCCTCCGGGGTTAAGTGGGTTTACATCGTAATCCGCCTCTGTAAGGGAGTTGTTGTAAATAGTGAGTGAGTCTATATCTTTAAGAAGCCTGTGAACATAAATGTTCTGAGGAATTTTTGTGTCAGCTTCGTTAAGTACAATATTTCCTGCTACCTGAATATACATCCTCAAAAAGTTTATTTGAGGATCTCTTCCAAAGTTATTTGTGTCCTTCTGAGGAAATAGCCTGAATGCGGCATATGAGGTAGTAAGTCCCAGGTCAGAGTCTTTGTGTGCACCTATTACAAGTGCCCCTGATGTAATTGTCTGCAAACTGTCAGATACCCGCATCTGTACAGGAAGGTCAAACTCTTGTATTGCAATGTCAAAAATCTGATCAGAGGGAACAAGTCCTTCACCAGCTTTTTTGTTAACAGTAATACACGACGATATCAGTAGTGAAAGAGATGCCAGAATGAGGATCTTGGAAGGATTAAACCTTTTTGTCATTGTTGCCCAGAATTTGGTCATAAAAGTTTTTGTAATCTTGGATATAAGAGTTTTCCGGGTGGTCAATCTCCCTGTATGGAAGTACCTTCAAATGTGATGCTTTGATGGCTTCTTCAAGTTCTGCAGGCAGGTCTTTGCTCCCGATTATTACTCCGTTTGAATACTGTAGAGCTAACTTAGCAAGATTTATGCCATTTACTGGATCAAAAACCTCAAAGTCTCTGTTTCTTATTCCCGGAACAATAACTTTTGATCTGGCCTCTTCACTGAATTCCATATCAAGAGATTCATTGTACAAAGAGAGAACTACCTTGCTGTCTGTAAATATGGGGTCATCACTATATACCTTTCTCAGGTACAGAGGGAGGAAATGTGAAATCCATCCCTGACAGTGAATAATGTCCGGTTTCCACCTGAGTTTTTTAACAGTCTCAAGAACCCCCCTGGCAAAGAAGACGGCTCTTTCGTCATTGTCAGTAAAATATTTGCCGGAGTCATCTGTATACACATATTTTCTGTGGAAGTAGTCTTCATTATCTATGAAGTATACCTGCATTCTTGCAGCTGATATTGATGAGACCTTTATAACAAGTGGCCTGTCAATGTCATTTATTATTATATTCATGCCGGAAAGACGGATGACCTCGTGCAGCTGGTAACGACGCTCGTTGATAGTACCGTATCGTGGCACGAAAGATCTGATCTCTGCTCCGCTCTCCTGTATTCCCTGCGGAAGATATCTGCCCACAGTCGCAATAACGGACGAAGGCATGAAATGTTCCATCTCGGAGTTTACAAAAAGTACTCTTACAGGTTCGCTCATATTCAGATTTGTGTATAAATTAGGCAAATTCAGTACAAAGATAATAAATTTAATTTAATTGATGAGATTTATATATCTTTGGGGCTTGGTATATGAAGAGGAAAGATAACAGAAGTGTTGCAAAGAGGTTTTTGCATTCATACCTCTCATCACTGATTAGTATTACACTGGTACTGGTGCTTGCCGGAATAGGCGGGCTGGTAGTTGTAAATGCTTCCGGAATGAGGGATTATTTCAAGGAAAACCTCAAGCTCTCGGTAATATTTGACACAAATGTATCCGAAGAGGGAGCCTTGGCATTGACAGATGTCATCGCCGCAAAAACTTTTGTAAAAAAAGCTGATTTTATATCTAAGGAAGAGGGCACAAATGAGATGAAGACTCTTCTTGGTGATGATTTTCTGGAGGTGTTTGATTTAAACCCGGTACCTGTTTCTGTAGATGTTTATGTTAAATCGGAATACGTTCATCCGGATAGCCTTAAATTAATTGAGTCAGAGATTTTACTTAACCCCGGAATCAGAGAGGTTGTATGGGAGGAGTCGCTTATTGAAATTGTAAATAACAATCTCGAAAAGATTGCACTTATTTTACTTGTTTTTGTATCACTCTTGCTGTTTATATCGTTCTTCCTTATAAATAATACAGTAAGGTTAAATGTGTTTTCAAAAAGATTTACAATTTATACAATGAAGCTCGTGGGGGCTAAAAGGTCCTTTATAAGAAAACCATTTTTGATAAACGGACTGGTTCAGGGGTTTGTTTCCGGCCTTCTGGCCGTTGGAATATTATCTTTTATTCTATACTTTGTAAGGAGAGATTTTCAGCAAATGTACGAACTCATGGATCCTGTTCTTGTTCTTTATCTCTTTACAGGAGTAATTTTATCAGGGATGATACTCTGTATTGTAAGTACATGGATTGTTCTTAATAAAGTTCTGTCTCTTCCGGCGGATGATTTATATTATTGATTTTAAAAATTTATCAAGATATGTCTAAAAAAATTGCACAGGATAACCCCAAATTTGCAATACCTCCTCAAAATCTGATATTGATTGTTATTGGGCTTGCTCTTATGATTTTGGGATATCTGCTTATGATGGGCGGAGGTTCGGATGATCCTAACGTCTTTACCGGGGACAAGTTGTTCAGTTTTAGAAGAATTGTTGCAGCACCGCTCCTCATTATTGCAGGATTTGTTGTTGAGATATTTGCCATAATGAAGAAATCCAGGTAATTATGGAGTGGTTTGAAGCAATACTCCTGGGCCTTGTTCAGGGTTTAACTGAATTCCTGCCGGTCAGCAGCAGCGGCCATCTTACAATTGGAAAGGAGTTGTTAGGGATAGAGACATCAAACTTAAAATTTGAGGTTGTTGTTCATGCTGCTACAGTTACCAGCACACTGGTTGTTTTCAGAAAAGAGATCCTGAATTTGCTAAGCGGCCTTTTTAAATTCAAAATGAATCCTGAGACAGAGTATTTATTTAAAATAGTTGTTTCAATGATTCCGGTTTTTGTAATAGGCATGTTTTTCAAAGATCAGGTAGAGGCGATATTCGGCTCGGGTTTGCTGATTGTAGGTATATCTTTGTTAGTTACAGCATCTCTGCTGATGCTTACAAACCTTATTAAACCTAAAGAGAGAGAGCTCACATACGGGAGGGCCTTTGTAATTGGAATTGCTCAAGCTGTTGCTGTTCTTCCCGGCCTGTCAAGATCCGGCTCTACAATCTCAACCGGAATGTTGCTGGGCGTTAAAAAGGACGAAATTGCAAAATTTTCTTTTTTAATGGTTTTGGTACCTGTGTTGGGTGAAGCTTTTCTTGAACTTGTGTCTGGTGAGTTTACCGCACCATCTTCAGAGATATCTCCGCTTGCATTGGGCCTCGGATTTATTTCTGCTTTTCTTTCTGGCCTGTTTGCCTGTAAGGTTATGATTGCTCTTGTCAAGAGGGCAAAGCTTACACCGTTTGCAGTTTATTGTGCTGTGATAGGAGTAATATGTTTGATATCCCTTCTTTTTTAAGAAATATAATTGATGAACAAGAACTACGTCTGTTTCATATCTGATGTCCATCTTGGATTACAAGTGGGTGACTTCACCGGT
>CAZPRX010000092.1:1134-5823 GCA_964588835.1 uncultured Muribaculaceae bacterium | reverse complement strand
CCACTGATACCGAATTCCTTTTTGATGACTTTATTAAACTTCTCTAGAAATGATTGACAAAAACATAAAGAAAGTTCTGATTCTTGGTTCTGGTGCCCTTAAAATTGGAGAGGCAGGTGAATTCGATTACTCAGGCTCACAGGCGTTAAAGGCATTGAGGGAGGAGGGCATAGAGACCGTTTTAATAAATCCAAACATTGCTACAGTTCAAACTTCTGAAGGGGTTGCTGATAAAATCTATTTTTTGCCGGTTACACCTTATTTTGTGGAGGAGGTTATCAAAAAGGAGCAACCACAAGGAATTTTGCTTGCATTTGGAGGACAGACGGCTCTTAATTGCGGTGTAGAGCTTTACAGAAATGACATTTTTAATAAATATAATCTGAAGGTACTGGGTACTCCGGTACAGGCAATTATTGATACAGAAGACCGGGAGCTATTTGTTAAGAAATTAGATCAGATAAGTGTAAAGACCATTAAAAGTCATGCTGTTGAAGATGTTGTAAATGCAAGAAGAGCTGCAGAGGATTTAGGTTACCCGGTTATAATCCGGGCTGCATATGCTCTTGGAGGGCTTGGAAGCGGTTTTTGTAATAACGAGGACGAGCTGAATTCCCTGTGTGAAAAAGCCTTCTCCTACTCTACTCAGGTTCTGGTTGAGAAATCTCTCAAAGGGTGGAAAGAGATAGAGTATGAAGTTGTCCGGGACAGGTTTGACAACTGCATAACTGTCTGCAACATGGAGAACTTTGACCCACTTGGGATTCATACCGGTGAAAGTATTGTTGTAGCGCCATCTCAAACACTAACAAATAGCGAATATCATCTGTTGAGAGAGCTTGCAATTAAAATAGTAAGACATATAGGAATTGTTGGAGAGTGTAACGTTCAATATGCGTTTGACCCATACTCAGAAGATTACAGAGTTATTGAGGTTAATGCCAGATTGAGTAGATCTTCTGCACTCGCCTCTAAAGCTACCGGCTACCCTCTTGCCTTTGTTGCAGCTAAGCTGGGACTGGGCTACGGACTATTTGACCTAAAAAACTCTGTAACAAAGAGCACTCCAGCATTCTTCGAACCTGCTCTTGATTACATTGTATGTAAAATTCCAAGATGGGATCTTTCAAAATTCCAGGGTGTATCAAGAGAGATTGGATCCAGTATGAAGAGTGTCGGGGAGGTTATGGCCATAGGCAGGACATTTGAAGAGGCAATTCAAAAGGGATTAAGAATGATTGGTCAGGGTGCACACGGATTTGTAGCTAATCGTGAAATATCGGTTCCCGATATTGACAAATCCCTGAGGGAGCCCACAGACAACAGAATTTTTGTAATATCAAAAGCTTTCAAGAAGGGATATACAGTTGATGAAATTCATGAACTCACAAAAATTGACAGATGGTTTCTGGAAAAGCTTTATAAAATTCATTTGACTTCACTTGAGCTTACCGAATACAACGAGATATCTGAGATGCCTGTAGAACTTCTTAAAAGGTCAAAACAGCAAGGGTTCTCTGATTTCCAGATAGGTCGGCTCCTATATAAAGATAATATTGACGTAGATGAGGCCTCGGCAAAAATTAGGAGTTTCAGGAAGGAGTTAGGAATTGTACCTGTAGTAAAACAAATTGATACTCTTGCCGCAGAATTTCCAGCTGTTACAAATTATCTGTATCTCACCTACAACGGCACTCACAACGATGTAAAATATCTGGGAGACAAGAGATCCATAATAGTTCTTGGCTCAGGTGCATACAGAATTGGCAGCTCCGTAGAATTTGACTGGTGCAGCGTTAACGCACTTGAAACAATACGGAAACAGGGCTGGAGAGGTGTTATGATAAACTACAACCCGGAGACCGTATCAACTGACTATGATATGTGTGACAGACTCTATTTTGATGAGCTCACATATGAGAGAGTTATGGATATCTACGAACTAGAAAACCCAGGAGGAGTAGTAGTATCTGTGGGAGGACAAATACCTAATAATCTGGCATTAAGACTTCATAAAAGCGATATTAAGCTTTTGGGTACATCTGCAAAAAGTATTGACAATGCAGAAGACAGACATAAATTTTCTTCAATGCTTGACAGACTGCAGATAGATCAGCCAAGATGGCAAGAGCTTACAACACTTGATGAGATATACGACTTCGTATCACAAGTTGATTATCCTGTTCTTGTTAGACCATCCTATGTATTGTCAGGTGCTGCTATGAATGTATGTTCAAATGATTCAGAGCTGGAGGAGTTTCTTAAACTGGCTACAAATGTTTCTAAGAAACATCCGGTTGTAGTTTCTGAATTTATTCAAAATGCAAAAGAGATAGAGTTTGATGCTGTTGCACAAAATGGCGAAGTGATTGCCTATGCAATTTCTGAACACATTGAATTCGCCGGAGTGCATTCCGGTGATGCCACAATTCAGTTTCCTCCACAAAAACTTTATGTTGAAACAGCCAGGAGAATTAAAAGAATCGCCAGAAAAATAGCTCAGGAGCTTGAAATATCAGGACCATTTAATATCCAGTTTCTTGCAAAAGAGAACGACATAAAAGTTATCGAGTGCAACCTAAGGGCCTCCAGAAGCTTCCCTTTTGTCTCAAAAGTTCTGAAAATAAACTTTATTGAACTCGCTACCAGAGTTATGATAGGTGAAAAAGTTGAAGCTCCAAGTAAAAGTGCATTTGACCTTGACTACGTAGGCATAAAGGCATCTCAATTCTCGTTTACTAGGCTCCAGAAGGCAGACCCTGTACTTGGGGTTGACATGGCATCTACCGGAGAGGTTGGATGCATAGGAGACGATACAAATGAAGCAATTCTTAAGGCAATGCTCTCTGTAGGATACAAGCTCCCTAAAAAGGGGATACTTTTATCCACAGGTGATGCAAAGCAGAAGGTTGAAATGTTAATGGCATGCAGACTTCTGCTTGAAAAAGGATTTAATTTGTACGCAACAGGCGGAACACATAAATTCTTATCAGATAACAATATTAGCTCTACTTTGGTCTACTGGCCAAGTGAAAAAGGGATGAATCCTCAGGCGATGGACCTTCTGCACGCGAAAGATGTTGATTTTGTTGTTAACATACCAAAAAACCTCACTCAAGAGGAGTTGGAAAACGGGTACAAGATCCGGAGAACGGCAACTGACCTTAATATTCCACTGATTACCAATGCCAGACTAGCAACTGCCTTTATTAGATCATTCTCAGCGATGTCAATTGAACAGATACAGATTAAGAGCTGGGACGAATATAAATCATAAATTAAATGGTTATATTTGTATTAGTTGTACAAATATCTACGTTATGATACTGAACAAACAGGTGGGTGTTTTCCTGAATTTAGTTCACTGCAAGTTCAAGCAGTTTATGAACTCAATTTTTGCAGAGCATGGATTTAACCTTACCGCCGAACAGTTTCTGGTTATGGACACTCTCTGGGACGAAGGTACTATGTCTCAGCAGGAGATTGCAAATATTATCCTCAAGGATAAAAACTCTGTAACGAAACTGATTGATGCTCTTGAAAATAAAGGTCTGGTTATAAGGGTTGCCGGAGAGTCAGACAGAAGGCAAAAGATGATTCATCTTACAGAAAAGGCTGTCGAGGTTAAAGAGGCTATAACAAAAATTGCCCTTGAATCTACTGACAACATCATTAAAGGAATACCTAAAGATGAACTGATAAACTTTGTTAAAGTACTCCATAAGATGGCAGACAATATTGATTCACTATCATTAAATGATGAGCAATAATTTTTTAACACCTGCAGAAATTGTTGATTACACGGAAGAGTCTGGTGTTAAGAAGGCTGCAATGCCTTTAAGCAGGACACTCTTACTCTCATTTCTTGCAGGAGTGTTTATTGCACTTGCATCCGTAGGAAGCAACATAATATCTCACAACATAGAGGATATAGGATTAGCAAAGTATCTGGCAGGACTCATCTTTCCTACTGGTCTAATTTTGGTTGTTATTGCCGGTGCGGAACTTTTCACCGGAAATAATCTGATATCTGTGGCTACTCTGGCTGGGAGGGTTAAGTGGACCACATATGCTTGGAATCTTTCCTTAGTATGGTTTGGAAACCTTGTGGGATCAGTTTTTATTGCTTTGCTCATTTATCTCTCAGGGCAACTTGATTATACTGAGGGGCTTCTTGGAGCGTATACAATAAAAGCAGCATCAATCAAGACTTCACTATCATTCACGCAGGCCTTCTCTTCAGGTATACTTTGCAATATGCTTGTATGTCTTGCTGTCTGGATGTCTTATGCTGCTAAAGATATTGCCGGGAAGAGTCTTGTTATTTTCTTCCCTATATGGCTTTTTATAGCATCGGGTTATGAACACTCGGTTGCAAACATGTATTACCTCTCTGCCGGTTTGATGGCTAAAACCAATGCTGTGTATTTATCTCAGGCAGGAGCTGAACTAGGTATTTCATCAGAGAATCTTAATAATCTAACAATAATAAACGCCTTTACTGATAACCTTATTCCTGTTACACTCGGAAACCTGGTAGGAGGCGCACTTTTTGTGGGCGCATGGTATTGGTGGGCGTATAAAAAAGTTTCCCGTAAATCTAATGACTGACTACAAACTAACCAATCTCGCTACCGGAAGAGTTTTTGAAGATACCGGCTGGCTTCTTAGTGATCCTCAATACGATAA
>CAZPRX010000092.1:0-1124 GCA_964588835.1 uncultured Muribaculaceae bacterium | reverse complement strand
AACGCCGGATTTTACAAGTTTGAAGATTGGTTACCAATCAACAGGAGGCTTGAAGGATCATCAGCTCCTGTTACATACAAGGCAGACAAACTTGGAGAGAGTCTCGGACTGTCAAACCTATGGGTTACATTTAATGGTTACTGGCCAGAGAGAGGAGCTGGAATGACATCCTGCTCTTTTAAGGAGACTGAGGCATTCTCTGTTTGTGCAAGAATGCTCCCGGCGGCATCTGGTGTAATGGTTGTAGCCTCTGCGGGAAACACTGCAAGAGCCTTTGCTAAAGTCTGCTCTGAAAACTCTATACCACTCCTTCTTGTAGTTCCTGAGGAGAACACTGATGCTCTATGGTTTAATCATGAAATAAACTCATGTGTGAAACTTGTATGCACCCCTAAGGGGACCGATTATTTTGACGCTATTGATTTAGCTGCAAAAATCTGTCAATCTGATTTATTTTATGAAGAGGGAGGGGCTAAAAACGTTGCAAGAAGGGACGGAATGGGTACAACCGTCTTATCCGCAGCAACTACAATCGGTTCTATACCTGAATATTACTTTCAGTCAATCGGTAGCGGGACAGGTGCAATAGCTGCCTGGGAGGCAAATCTGAGGCTGATTGGAGATGGCAGATTCGGCACAAATAAGATGGTGCTGCTACCATCTCAGAATTATCCTTTTACCCCTATGTATGATGCATGGAAAGCTCACAGCAGAGCCTTACTTCCCTCTGACGATATAATTGAGAGGGAGAAGGCCCTTAAGATCAAAGCAAAGGTGCTCTCTAACAGAAGGCCCCCCTACTCTGTCCCTGGTGGTCTTTTTGATGCTCTGTCAGATACAGGAGGGGATATTGAAATTGTAGACAACATAGAGCTTGAAGCCGCTTGCAGATTTTTTGAAGAGATTGAGGGTATAGATATTCACCCTGCTGCAGGTGTTGCTCTTGCCGGAATGATGAAAAGTATCAATTCAGGAAAAGCGGGAAGAGACTCTGTACTCATGCTTAACATAACCGGTGGTGGCGAAAAGAGATTCAAAAGTGAAAATAAAGTTTACTATCTTAATCCGTCTCTTATAATCAATAATAATACAGAGTTAAGTACTATTATAAGTTCTGCAGAATC
>CAZPRX010000091.1:0-5870 GCA_964588835.1 uncultured Muribaculaceae bacterium | reverse complement strand
CACTTTATCCAAGGGGTCATCCCTCGGGTTGATTGTCATTGCGCTCTTAATCTGAATGTTACAGCCTTGCGGGCTCAGACCGCCTTCCGCAGATTTATATGGTGCTGCGCAGTTTTTAAGGCCTTTGGCCGGATATCTGACTCCGGAGGTTGCGGGTTTGGGTGGGACGAACCTCCACCGACCTCGTAATGAGCTAATTGCAAAACATAATTTATTGATTATGAAAGATTTGTGTTTTAAAACAGCATGTAATTCAACCCCATAGAGGTTCGTCCCACCCACACCTGTGCCCTACCGCAACAAAATCCCCCTGCCGAACGGCTTAACACGGCGAAGCACCGCTCAGATCCGTCCGCAAGTCCTTGTCCTTAGTGAAAAGTTATGCCGTTCCACTCTCCCCAGTCATCCGCAAACACGACGGAACCCCCGCCGGAAGGAGCGTAGCGGATGAGGAGGAATCGTTCCGGAGTGGCAGCGGATGACTGGGGAAGGAGCTGAACAGCAGTGCTTTGATAATAGGAACACCCGCCGCAGACGGCAAAGCCGGCGAGGAGGAATCGTTCCAGAGTGGAAGCGGTTAAGCGGGGAAGGAGGCAGTAGCAGACTGAAGAAGGATGAGGAAGGATGCTTTAGCAGACGAGGCAAACTTTAGAATTAGGCTTTGTTTTTTATCATAGCCGGTTTACCCCTGGTAATGCTATAAATCAATAGAGCAACTCCTCCAAGTATAAAAGGAACGCTAAGCCACTGGCCCATGTTAAGAGACATTGTCTGCTCAAATGCCACCTGCGGCTCCTTTACAAATTCAATAAAAAATCTTGCTGCAAACAGACCTATCAGGAAAAGCGCGAACAGAGTTCCCCGCTTAAGCTTGGGTAAAAATTGTTTGTAGACAAAAAGGAGAATGAGGAAAAGTGAAAGATAGGCAAGAGCCTCATATAGTTGTGTTGGGTGCTTTGGAACAGTCTCCCCCCTGAGTGTAAAGATAAAGCCCCATGGTAAGTCAGTAGGATTTCCGTAAATCTCAGAATTCATAAGATTCCCCAGCCTTATCATCATTCCTGCCAGAGCTGTTGCGATGCCGAGTCTGTCCATTAACCAGAGAAAGTCAAAATCATATTTGCGGCCATATTTTCTTACAAACCACCACATTGCAAGCAATATAGCTATTGCGCCGCCGTGGCTTGCAAGTCCCCCCTCCCACACTTTAAGTATCTCTAACGGGCGGGCAAGATAGTATTCCGGCTCATAGAAGAGACAGTGGCCTAGTCTGGCACCCACCATAGTTGAAATCAGAAGAGTATAAAGAAGATTCTCCAGAATCCTCGGAGGGACCCCCTCTCTTTTGAAGAACCATGAAAAAATATAGTAACCAATTATAAATCCGGATACAAACAACAAACTGTAGTATCTGATTGTGAGGGGCCCTATTGAGAAAATCTCAGGTGAGGGCGCCCAGTTTACGGCCAAAATATTAATCATATCTATCTGCTTAGTCTTACAAAAACACTTAGTGGCAAAGCCTTTTCAAATTTATCCTTTAACATCAGCTCCCCAAATGAGAGATTATAACTCTTTCCGTTCTCACCTTTTTTGAGGCCGAATGATGTATTCATCAATGTCTCAGCCAGCACAGCCGAGTATCCGTTTGAGTAGAGATTCAGAACTACAAAGCTTCTCTTTTTGTCAACAATTGTATTTACCTCTGCCAGAAATTCGTAAAGAAGTTCATCAAGTTTCCACTTCTCTCCATCGGGACCGTGCCCATATGCAGGTGGATCCATAATAATTCCCTGGTAAAAATTTCCTCTCTTAGCTTCACGCTTCACAAACTTTAAGGCATCCTCAATCACCCAGCGAATGTTCTCCAGCCCGCTCATCTCCATATTTACCCTTGCCCATGTAACAACCTGTCTTACAGAATCAAGGTGTGTTACATCTGCCCCGGCACATCTGGCGGCAAGAGATGCTGCACCGGTATAGGCAAAAAGGTTAAGAACCTTGGGAGCCGCCCCGGTTTCTGTTTTGAGTCTGTTAACCTCATTATAAATAAAATCCCAGTTAGGGGCCTGCTCCGGGAAAATGCCCACATGCTTAAATGATGTGAGTCCCATCCTCATGGAGAACCTCATAGAGCCCTTCTTGTATTCGATGGGCCACTGTTCATCCATTTTTTTGAGCTTATGCCAGGTGCCGGAGTCCTCCTTCCCGGCCTTTCCAAAGCCGGCTCCTGTAGTAAATCTGGTATGAGCCATTCTTGTCCACTCAGCAGCAGACATCGATTTTTTCCACAGAGCCTTGGGTTCTGGTCTAATCAGAACGTAATCTCCAAACCTTTCCAGCTTCTCAAATTCACCCGAATCTAACAATTCGTAATCTTTCCAACCCATTGGGGATTCAAGCAGTATCACCTTTTCAAGAAATTTAGTTATCAATAAGGGCTCTAAGGTAACTATTTTTGTAAGAATATTTCTAAATTTGCCCCCTGATATAAGACACAATAAACATATACGAAAATGCAAAAGATTGACAGTTACGACTTTTCTGGAAAGAGAGCCATTGTAAGAGTAGATTTCAATGTGCCACTGAACGAGGAGTTCCAGATCACAGACGACACAAGAATCCGCGCAGCCATTCCTACACTTAAAAAGGTGCTTGAGAAGGGCGGTTCACTAATCATCATGTCACACCTGGGAAGGCCAAAGGGCCCTACAAATAAATATTCTCTCAAACACATATCAGGAGCAATTGAAGAGAAGCTTGGAACAAAGATCAAATTTGCACCGGACTGTATGGGAAAAGAGGCCGAGGAGATGTCTGCTGCTTTAAAGCCGGGAGAGGTATTGCTTCTTGAGAACCTTCGTTTCTACGAAGAGGAGGAGGGAAAGCCACGCGGACTTGCTGAGGATGCATCGGACGAGGTAAAAAAAGCAGCAAAAGCTGTGACAAAAGAGAAGCAGAAGGAGTTTACAAAAAAACTTGCTTCCTACGCAGATTGCTATATCAACGATGCGTTTGGGACTGCACACCGTGCACACGCTTCAACAGCACTTATTGCAAAATATTTCCCTGACGACAAGATGTTTGGTTATGTAATGGAGGGGGAGATAACTGCAATTGACAAAGTACTCAAATCTCCTGTAAGGCCTGTAACTGCTATAATTGGCGGTGCAAAGGTTTCATCAAAAATCGCCATTATTGAAAAGCTGTTTGACGTGGCAGATAATATGATTATTTGCGGCGGCATGGCTTTCACATTTGCAAAAGCAAACGGTGGTAAAATTGGTAAATCTCTTTGCGAAGATGATCAGATGGAGCTGGCTCTGGCGACACTCGAAAAAGCAAAGGCAAAAGGTGTTAAGATGTACTATGACGGACCTGTTGTAGCTGCAGATAAATTCAGCAATGATGCAAACAAACAGGTTTGTGACATTATGAACATCCCTGACGGCTGGATGGGAATGGATGCAGCTCCGGAGACTCTTAAGAGGTGGGAGGATATCCTTAACTCTTCTAAAACAATACTTTGGAACGGACCTGCAGGTGTATTTGAGATGACTGAATTTGCTCACGGCACACTTAAAATTGCAGAGATACTTGCAGATGTTACATCAAAAGGTGCTTTCACACTTGTGGGCGGCGGTGACTCTGTTGCGGCTGTTACACAGATGGGATTTGCAGATAAAGTAAGCTATGTATCAACAGGTGGTGGTGCTATGCTTGAGTACCTAGAAGGTATTGAGCTGCCGGGAATCAAGGCTGTCAGAGAGTAACAACCAGTTAACGCAAAGCAATGAAAAGGCCGGGAATTTTAACAGGGTTTTCAATTTTGCTGACCCTGTTTTTGGCGGGTAGTTGCGGAAGTGCGCTTAAGATAGAGGGGCCACAGGAGTCATATACTCCAGTGGCCTTTCTCCCTTCTCCCTCTGTACTTCCCATCGTAGCAGAAATTGATGTCAGAGGACTTGAGAGATCTATCAACAAGAGATTCGAGGGTCTGCTTTATGAGGATAACGGGGCAAACACCAGAGATCTTGAAATCAAAGTATGGAAGGCCGGCAACTTTTCAGTATTTGCTAATAACGATGAGATTACTTACAGAATACCCCTTAAAATATGGAGCCGGTTCACTTGGAAAATTGAGAAATTCGGCCTCAGCGTAAGTGATAAATATGATGTAACCGGGAGCCTGGCTCTTGTTTACAAAACTAAACTTGATGCAGACAACAACTGGAACCTCATTACAAAAACGACATCCTCAGGATATAGCTGGATTGAAACACCTAAAATTAATGTTATAGGGGTAAGTATTCCGGTAAAACCTATTGCAGATTTTGCGCTCTCCAGGACAGAACGTATGATAAGTGGCCGCATAGACCAGGCAATATCAGAATCAATTAATTTGAGAAGTTATGTTGAGGAGTTCTGGCAAGAGGTCCAGGAGCCGGTATTGGCAGACAGCACATATGACGTATGGGTCAAAATTATTCCGGCTGAAATTATCCTCTCCCCATTCTCCTCCTCATCTGGTAAACTGAGGATTCCTATAACATTCACAGGCGAGGTGGAGACTATAGCCGGCGACAGCATCTCATTCGGCACCCCTGTTCCTCTACCTCCTCTGGGCAAGAGCCCGTCCAGGCCAGATAAGTTTAGTATCAAT
This sequence comes from uncultured Muribaculaceae bacterium, assembly GCA_964588835.1. GTDB lineage: Bacteria > Bacteroidota > Bacteroidia > Bacteroidales > UBA932 > Bact-08. Next base: position 1,207 of record CAZPRX010000091.1, on the reverse strand, counting down.
TTAAAGGCCGACATTACCTTTGAACAGATAACAAAAGCCGCCATGCAGCAACTCTCCGGAATGGAGTTTAGAGAGGGTGATAAAAGCATTACTATCAAGGAGATGAAGCTTTACAGCAGCTCCGGCAAAGCAGTTCTTGCAATGGATGTAGAGGGCTCTTTGAAGGGTAGAATCTTCTTAACAGGGAATATGGTTTACAATCCCGATTCACTATCGGTTTCTATTCAAAATGCAGACTTTGACATACGCACAAGAAATGCACTGGTAAAGTCGGCAAACTGGCTGCTGCACGGAATGCTTCTGAGGAAGATTCAGCCATATCTTAGCTATAATATTGAGACTACCCTTGAGGATGTAAGGGTGGAGGCCGACAATATGCTAAAAAAATACTCCCTCGCTGAGGGAGTATATCTTGATGGCAATCTTGATGCAATAAGAGTTTCTCATATTGAGATGATACCCGGAGCTGTAAGAGTTATTACTGGATTAACCGGGGACATCAAAATAGTTACGACAGAATTTTAAACAGTCAGTATCTCTTTCTCCTTAATAGCCAGTACCTCTTCAATTTTTTTATTGTAGTTGTCTGTCTCTTTCTGGATTATGCTCTCACCATCTTTTGCCACATCTTCTGGAAGACCATCTTTCTGGTACTTCTTAAGAAGTTCAACGCCGTCTCTGCGGGCATTTCTTACGCTGATTTTTGCATTTTCACCCTCAGCCTTCACACGCTTAACCAGATCTTTTCTTCTGTCTTCAGTAAGAGGCGGAACATTAATACGTACGTGCTCACCATTGTTAGATGGGGTGAATCCTATGTTTGCAACCATGATAGCCTTTTCAATCATAGGGATCATTTTTTTGTCCCATGGCTGAATAAGCATGGTCTTGGCATCAGGAGTGGTCACACTGGCAACCTGAGGAATAGGTGTAGGATTGCCGTAGTAGTCTACCATAATATTATTGAAGACTGCAGGATTTGCCTTACCGGCCCTGTAGCTCTTCAGCTCCTCTTCGAGGTGTAGCAATGCTTTATGCATCTTGTCTTTTGCTACGTCAATTACCTCTTTCTGTTTGCTAATATCCATAATCTTGTTGTTATTTTTTTTGCAAAGATATGCTATTGTGGGAAACTATAGTGCCAATATTATCACCCTTTACAATCCTTAGCAGGTTACCCTCCTTGTTCATATCAAAAACTGCTATG
>CAZPRX010000090.1:0-5908 GCA_964588835.1 uncultured Muribaculaceae bacterium | reverse complement strand
ACCCTCTTGACTGTATATCTCTTTGTACCTTTTTCTGACTCTTTCAAGCTCACCAATCTCAACCTCTTCGAAAACTGTCATATGAGCAGCGTTGTGCTTGCTCTGGATCATGTTTTTTGCGATGGTTTTTCTCATTTGAGAGAGAGGTTCAATTTCTACTTTATTCTCATTAGAAACGTTCTTCGTTGTAGAAGTTGAAGTAGTTGTAGCTGCTTTAGTGAAATCTGATACAAATCTGATGATATCCTCTTTAGTAACTCTGCCTGCTGGACCAGTTCCCTTAATATTGTTTATATCAACTCCACTCTCTTTTGCAAGTGCCCTTGCAACAGGCGTTGCCAAAACTCGTGACGGTTTATCTGATGCATTTGAACTGACAGACACACCCTCTTTACTTGCAGATAAAACGGCACTATTTCCAGCTACTTCAAGTGTTCCAACTACTCCAGCACCTTCTTCTTCAACCGGTTCCGGCTTTGAAACTTCTGCAACTGCTGCTTCACCATCTACTCCGGCAATATCTATCTCAACAAGTGCTGATCCAACGTGAATAGTCTCTCCAACTTTTCCAAATTTGGCTGCAATAATACCATCCCTGGGGGAGGGGATAGCTGTTACCACCTTATCTGTTTCCATTGTAACCAGGGAATCACCCATTTTAACTGACTGGCCCTTCTCAACATGCCACTCTACAATGGTTCCCTCTTCTAAACCTTCGCCGATATCGGGGAATTTAAATATATATCTCATAATACTAATACTTTACAATTTTTTCAATCTCGTAGAAAATTTTAAGAGGATCTTGCATGTAGTGGTGTTCACCCTTTGGGAGGGGAACAATTACATCAAAACCGGATACTCTTACAGGCGGTGCTTCAAGGTGCAGAAAAGCCTCCTCTATTGCAATCTGACTTATTTCAGCTCCCAGACCAAAAGATTTAGGCCCTTCAGTTACGGTGATAATTCTGCCTGTTTTTTTTACTGATTTTGCTATTGTCTCCTTATCGATTGGGTAAATCGAACGAAGATCGATGAGTTCAACGCTTATACCTGCCTCTTTAGCCATAACCATTGCCTTTTGAACCTCTCGGATCATTGCGCCAAATGAGACTATTGTTACATCCTTTCCTTGCGAAAGTACATTTGCCTTGCCTAAAGGGATTGTGTATTTACCTTCTGCAACCTCTTGTTTAATAGCTCTGTATATTCTTTTTGGCTCCATAAACAGAATAGTGTCGTCACTCTCAATTGCAGAGATAAGCATACCTTTAGCGTCATGAGGAGTTGATGGGGCTATTACTTTAAGTCCAGGTATGTGTGCAAAAATTGCCTCCATGCTCTCACTATGGTGTTCAAGTGCGTTTATGCCTCCTCCGTATGGCATTCTAATGACCATAGGTGTCTTGTGCTGTCCCCTTGACCGATTGTGCATTCTTGAAGCGTGACTTATTATTTGATTAAATGCGGGGTATACAAATCCGCAAAACTGCATCTCAACAACAGGCCTCATACCAGCTATAGACATCCCGATGGCTGTACCAACTATACCGGATTCAGCAAGCGGAGAGTCAAAAACTCTTTCAACTCCATGCTTTTTCTGAAGACCTTCTGTTACTCTGAATACACCTCCCTCAACACCTACATCCTCTCCGTAAACAACAACATTCCTGTCCTCGTTCAACTTAATATCCAATGCATCATTTATTGCATTGACCATATTCATTATTTTCATTTCTCTTTCTCTTTAAGGTTTGTTATTATTTAACTCTTGCTGCCTTCCACTCCAGGAATCTTTCGTACTCCTTCTCCTGCTCTTTCAAATCATCAGGCATCTCGGCATACATATATTTAAAGATGTCCTCTTTTGGATATGGGCCGTAGTTTTCTGCCTCAATAAACTGTCTGTCTACTTCAATCTTATATTGTTCTATTACCTTATCCTCCTCCTTGTCATTCCATAATTTCTTACTAATAAGGTAGGATTTAAGCCTTTTCAATGGATCTTTAGCATCCCAGAGATCCTCTTCCTCTTTTGTTCTGTATTTAGTAGGGTCGTCAGATGTTGTATGTGCCCCCTTGCGGTATGTAACAGCTTCAATAAGAACCGGACCTTCACCTGATTCACATATTTTTATGGATTCCTGAAGTGTCTTGTACATTGCAAAGTAGTCATTACCATCTACCTTAATTCCCTTTACGCCATACGCAATTGCCTTTACAGCGAGGTTTTCAGAAGCGGTTTGCATCCTTGTAGGCGTAGAAATTCCGTATTGGTTGTTCTGAATTATAAAAATTACAGGTATTTTCCACACTCCCGCAAAGTTGATCGCTTCGTGGAAGTCACCTTCCGATGTACCGCCGTCTCCTACAAATGCATAAACAAGATCTTTCTCTTTTTTGTATTTTATAGCGTATCCCAATCCTGCTGCATGCAAAAACTGGGAAGCTATCGGCACACTAATAGGAAGTGTTTTTTTTGCTTTACTATATTTTGACCCATCTTCGTAACCCATAAAATATAGAAATAGTTCTTTTAAAGTCACACCTTTTGCGAGCATTGCACCCATCTCTCTGAATGCAGGCACAAGCCAGTCTTCCTCTCTTATTAATGCGCCCACTGCTCCGGAGATAGCCTCCTGGCCGTAATTGGGCGGATAGGTGTAGATTCTTCCCTGCCTTTGATATGATACAATCTGCAGGTCTGCTGTTCTTGCAAACAGCATATCCTTGTATGCCTTTAGAAGATCATCGTCTTTGATTACAGGCATCATATCCTTAGCCACAATCTTACCTTTGTGGTCAAGAACCTGAAACTCTTTATTGTTAATTGGATTATATTCGTTAAACATAAATATTTAGTTAATGATTTGATAATAGAACAAATAATTTTAAATATTGTTGACTTTGGCATATATCAAATAGGAGAGGGTGGCCTTTTGGGCCACCCTCTTAGTGTTAAAAATGTTAGATTTTTTAAAGGTCGTGTCTTACGAAAAGCTCGATCGCCTGGTACTCTGCCATACCGAGTTTGTCAAACAATAGAGCAGTGTTATGGTTTCTCTCTTCTGCCCTTTGCCAGAATTCTCTTTTATCTGAGCCAGGAAATAGTGGTCTGTCTTTTTGTGACTGGTGTTTGAAAATAGCCTCTCGTTTAATAATAACCTCTTCAGGACTAAGCGGAACTGCCATATCTGAATCAGCCACATCCCACTCTTGCCATGCTCCTCTGTAAAGCCATACTCTGCAGTCTTTCATCCACTTCTCTTCCTTTAGCTCATCTAAAGCTGCAAGTATAGCCTGAAGGCAAACCCTATGAGTTCCATGAGGGTCGCTCAGGTCACCGGCCGCATAAACCTGGTGAGGTTTTATCTTCTGAAGAAGATTTTTAACAATTTCAATGTCTGCGTTGCTAACCGGTTTCTTCTTTACACCTCCGGTTTCGTAGAATGGTAAATCGAGGAAATGAACTCTGCTTTCAGGAATTTTGAGATATCTGCAGGCTGCTTTGGCTTCACCTCTGCGGATAGCTCCTTTTACGGCCCTAATACTTGGACTGTCTGGCTCTCCAGGATGTTTAACACTCAGTTCCTTAACTGCTGTCAAGTATATGTTGTCACTTTTTCCAGGGTCAAATTCAAATATCTTAGAGCTATCCCTGAGGAAGTCAAGGAATCTCACCGCATCATGGTCAAATACTGCAATATTTCCGGAAACCTGATATGCTATATGAACTTCGTGTCCATGCTCTGATAGTCTGGCCATTGTGCCACCCATTGAGATTACATCGTCATCAGGGTGAGGACTGAAAATTATGACCCTCTTTGGGAATGGCTTTGCTCTTTCCGGACGAGTAGAATCATCGGAATTTGGCTTTCCTCCCGGCCATCCTGAAATAGTGTGTTGAAGATCATTGAAAACCTTTATATTTATCTTACTTGCAGGACCCTTTTCAGTTACCAGGTCACTCATACCGTTGTCATTATAATCTCTGTCTGTAAGTTTTAGTATTGGCTTATCAAGTTTTTTGCATAGCCAGAAAACAGACTTTCTAATCATAAAGTCGTTCCATTCAACAGACCCTGTAAGCCAGGGAGTCTTAACTCTTGTAAGCTCAGCTGCAGCTGCAAGGTCAATTATTACTTCTAAATTATCATGCTGCTGCAGGTAGGATAGGGGAGACTGTTCGTTTATGGGTCCCTCTACCATTTTTGCAATAGAAGGGGCCTTGCCCTCTCCCCACGCGAGGAAAAATACTTTTTTGGCAGAGAGGATAGTCTCTATACCCATTGTAAGGGCATGGAAGGGCACAAATTCAACTCCAAAGAACTCAGACGCTGCTGATATCCTTGAGGAGTAGTTAAGCGTTATAAGCCTTGTTTTTGAGTTGTATGGAGAGCCCGGTTCGTTAAAACCCATTCCGCCTGTGATGAGAGCATCAATACCTCCGAGTTTTTTTATAAGTAACTCGTAATTATCGCAATAATCGTGAATGTCTTCTTTTTTAATCTCACCATCGAGGAAATGAATGTTCTGAGACGGGATGTCTATACCATCAAGTAAGTATTCTTGAAAAAATCTGTAATGGCTCTGGAGCTCTTTTTTATTAAGTGGCCAGTACTCTTCAGAAGAGAACAAGTGAACGTTACTAAAAGATAAGTCTTTCTTTTTATGGATGTTAACTAGTTCTTCATAAACTTGAACTGCAGATGAACTAGCACTTAAAGCCAGATTACAATTCTGACCTTTTCTTGATTTGCTTCTTATTAGTTCTGCAATACTCTCGGCAACGAGTAGCGATGCTGCGGAAGAATCCTCGTAGATATCTACCGGGATTTTTTCGTACCTTTTTGTGAAATCACCGTGAATAATCATATCATTAGAATTGAGCTGCAAAAATAGCTAAAAAATGTAATTAGTACCCATACTTTTTCCACAGATGCTCTAGCAGAGTGCGTATCTCTCTTTCTTTTGGATTGTTAGACGGGTCGTAAAATTTTCTGCCAGATAAAGAGTCGGGTAAAAATTCCAGGTCTGTAAAGTTGCCTTCATAGGAGTGTGCATACTTATAATCTTTACCATATCCGATACTCTTCATAAGTGAGGTAGGGGCGTTTCTGAGGTGGAGTGGAACAGGTTGATATCCAGATTTTTCAATTTCAGCCATAGCCTCTTCAATTGCCATATAAGCAGAGTTGCTTTTAGGAGATGTTGCAAGATAAATAGCTGTATGAGAAAGGATTATTCTTGATTCAGGCATTCCGATTTTGCTTACCGATTCAAAACAAGAGTTAGCCAGGAGTAAAGCGTTGGGGTTTGCCATTCCTATATCTTCAGAAGCTAGTATAATCATTCTTCTGGCAATAAAAAGCGGATCTTCACCTCCGGAAATCATCCTTGCCATCCAGTAAATGGCTGCGTTAGGGTCTGATCCTCTGATACTTTTGATAAAAGCAGATATAACATCATAGTGCTGTTCACCATTTTTATCATAAATAGCAATGTTTTCCTGCAATTTTTCTGTAACCAAAAGATTTGTTATTGTGATCTCTTCGTCTGCGCCGAATGAGGATGATATTAGTTCAATGATATTCAGCAGTTTTCTTGCATCACCGCCTGAAAATCTGAATAATGCATCAGTTTCTAAAACAGAAATCTTTCTCTCTTTTAGATATGTGTCTTCAGTCAAAGCTCTTTTGGTTAGTTTCACAAGATCATTAGCTTCTAGAGATTTTAGTATATAGACCTGACACCGAGATAAAAGGGGAGTTATTACTTCAAATGAGGGATTTTCTGTTGTAGCGCCAATCAAGGTAATGGTTCCATCCTCAACTGCACCAAGAAGAGCGTCCTGTTGTGACTTGCTGAATCTGTGGATTTCATCAATAAACAGAATCGGTCTTCCTTTTGT
>CAZPRX010000089.1:0-5909 GCA_964588835.1 uncultured Muribaculaceae bacterium | reverse complement strand
GTGATAGCAAAAGAGAACGGTTTGCAGGGAAATCTTGAGGCATCGGATTGGAGATACTATTTTGAAAAGGCTATGGCAAAGAAATTTGATCTCAGTGATGCTCAACTTAGACCATACTTTAAACTCGAAAATGTAAGAGATGGAATTTTTTATGTAGCTAATCAACTTTACGGAATAACTTTCACTCAACTTAATGATGTGCCTACACCACATGCTGAATCAACGGTATATGAATGTAAAGATGCTGATGGCTCTCATTTAGGTATTATTTACATGGATATGTTTGCACGTCCGGGTGCAAAGAGAGGTGGCGCTTGGTGCAGCGGATTCCGTTCGCAAACATACAAGAATGGTGAGAGAGTTGCTCCACTGGTGCTTATTGTTGGTAATTTCACAAGACCTGCCGCAGAGGGACAACCTGCCCTTCTTAGTACGGACGAAGTTGAAACTTACTTCCATGAGTTTGGTCATGCTCTTGCTAGCCTTCTTAAAGATGTTCGCTATTATGGAGTTGGCGGAATGACAAGAGACTTTGTTGAATTGCCATCTCAGATAATGGAACACTGGGCATTTGAACCACAAGTTTTAAAAGAGTATGCTAAGCACTACGAAACTGGTGAAGTTATTCCACAAGAGCTTGTTAACAAGATTGTAAATGCGGGTAAATACGGACAAGGATTTGCTACAGTAGAATATTTAGCTGCTTCACTTCTCGATATGGACTTCCATATTCTCAAAAATATTCCAGCTAATCTTGATGTTAATCAATTTGAGGAAAAAGTACTGAGCGATAGAGGATTAGTTTCTCAAATTCCTCCTAGATACAGAAGTACATATTTCAGTCATACATTTGGTGGAGGATACACTGCAGGTTACTACTCATATATATGGGCAGAAGTTCTTGATAGTGATGCTTACCAGGCATTTGTTGAGACTGGAGATATTTTCAACAAGGAGGTAGCCACTAAATTCAGGAAAGAAATTTTGGCCAGAGCCGGTCAAGATGAAGCCATGAATTTATATGTAAACTTCAGAGGCAAAGAGCCGGGAATTGAACCATTACTTAAAAACAGAGGATTGAAATAATCGACCTCTATTTCACTAATATTACAGGCCTGCAGTTAATAGCAGGCCTGTTTTTTTTGTATATTTGCAATTATGCAATTGACAGCCGAGAACATTCTATTAATTGGTTCTGTACTTATATTTGTAAGCATAGTAGCGGGAAAGGCTGCTTATAAATTTGGTGTCCCTTTGCTTCTTCTATTTCTTACTGTAGGTATGGTGTTTGGAAGTGATGGTGTAGGCATCAAGTTTGACAGTCCATATATTGCTCAATTTATTGGTAATGTCGCACTTAGTATTATACTCTTTTCCGGGGGTATGGATACGAAATTTAAAGATATCAGACCTGTACTTGCTCCAGGAGTTTTACTTTCAACAGTTGGAGTCTTGCTAACTACTCTTTTTACAGGAATGTTAATCTATTTTATTACATCAATGCTCTCTTTTTTCCCTGGATTAACAATAGCAGAGTCAATGCTACTAGCGTCTGTCATGTCTTCGACAGACTCAGCATCTGTATTCTCAATATTAAGATCAAAAGGGATTAAACTAAAAGAGAATCTCAAACCATTATTAGAGCTTGAAAGCGGAAGTAATGACCCTATGGCATATATGCTAATGCTTATATTTCTTAAAATGGTTGTAACTGGAGACTCATCTGCATCGTCATTTATTACCTCATTTCTAGTTCAATTTTCTGTTGGCGCTGTATGTGGATATGGACTTGCTCAAGTTGCTCTCTTTTTCATAAGAAGATTAAATACAGACAACAGATCTTTGTATCATGTTTTGTTGTTAGCTACATTATTCTTTGTTCAATCAACTACCGGGTTGCTCGGAGGGAATGGATTCCTGGCCGTCTACGTTGCTGGCCTTGTAATAGGTAATCATAAAACTCAATGTGATCCTACTGCGTATACTTTCTTTGATAGTATTGCCTGGCTAAGTCAGTTGGTACTATTCCTGACTCTTGGATTATTTGTCAATCCAAATGAACTAATTGACATAGCTATACCAGGGATTCTTATTGCATTCTCTTTAACTGTAATTTCAAGACCTTTTGCTGTTTTCATAACTCTGATTCCTTTTAAAAATTTTTCAAATAAGGCAAGGCATTACATCTCATGGATTGGACTTAGAGGTGCAGTCCCAATTGTCTTTGCTACGTATCCTTTAATTGCCGGAATTAAAAACGGACAATTTATGTTTGATATTGTCTTTTTTGTAACAATCGTCTCTCTTCTTCTACAAGGTACTTCAGTGAGTTTTTCTGCAAGAAAATTATCATTGTCGGAAGAAACAGAAAATGTAAAGGAATCATTGGATTCTTAATATTATCTTTGCAAAAATCTAAATAGAGTATATATGTCTCAACTTTTCAACGAAGTAGGAGTTTTGATTGTCTCTTTTGGCAATTGGCTCTGGGGGTTACCCCTTTTTTTACTGCTAATTGGAGGTGGTCTGTGGTTTTTGATATACTCTGGATTTGTTCCTTTCAGATATTTTGGAAGAGCTATAAAATCATTGCGTAAGAAAGAGGATGACGCCCCTGGACAAATTAGTTCTTTCGAAGCTTTAGCAAGTGCTATCGCTTCAACTGTTGGTATGGGCAACATTTCTGGTGTAGCAGTGGCTATAACTATGGGGGGGCCGGGTACTATTTTCTGGATGTGGGTAAGCGCAATAGTCGGTATGGCTACCAAGTTTTTCGAAGGCACTCTTACAATTATGTTTAAAGGTAAGGATTCCTCGGGTGAAATTCAGGGAGGACCTATGTATATGATAACTGAGGGTCTAGGTAAATCCTGGAGACCTCTTGCTGTTTTCTTCTCTGTGTTTGGTCTTATTGGAACTTTGTGTCTAATGCAGGCTAATCAGTTAACTGAGGCGATTACTACTGTAATTACAACGCCTATGGGGATAGAAAGCACAACTTCGCTTAAACTTATGATAGGTGTTTCAATGACTCTAATTGTAGCAATTGTTGTCTTGGGAGGAATTAAAAGAATATCTAGAGTAGCTTCTAGATTAGTCCCAACAATGGTGCTTCTCTATTTCTTACTTGTCGGCTACATTTTGATTACTCATATGTCGCTTGTGCCAGATGTTTTCTCATCAATTTTTAGGGAGGCATTTCAGTTTAAGGCTGGATTGGGAGGATTGGCCGGCTCAGCGATTATTATCGGAGCTCGTAGGGCTGCCTTTGTAAATGAGGCTGGTGTTGGTACAGCATCTATGATGCACGGAGCTTCCAAAAATACAGAACCAGTGAGAGAGGGATTGGTTGCTATGATTGGTCCCTCAATTGACTCCGGTTTGGTTTGTACTCTCACGGCTCTTGCAATATTAGTTAATGGTAATTACGAAGTATCACAACTTCAGGGAATTCAGATGGCTATGAACTCTTTTCAGGTCTCTATCCCCGGAGTTGGTCAGTATTTGCTACTTGGAATGGCAGTAATTTTTGCATTTTCCACAATGTTTTCATACTCGTACTATGGGGTGAAATGTACAAACTTCCTCTTTGGTGCAAAATATGCGTACTTATATAACTATTTCTTTCTAGTTATGTTGGTTGTGGGCGCAGTAATATCGCTGGATGTAGTTGTGGGTGTCATCGATAGTGCATATGCATTAATGGCAATTCCTACGATGTTTACCTTAATAATCCTATCTCCAAAGGTTAAAAAGGAGATGAAAATTTACTTCAACAAACAAAATTCAAAGTGATGAATCTAGAATTACTTATATCTAATAAACTCTCAGAAGCTGTTAAAGTGCTATACGGTGCTGACGTATCCGGAGATGTACTTCAAGTACAGACTACAAGAAAAGAGTTTGAAGGTGATCTAACAGCAGTTGTCTTTCCTCTCTTGAAAATTTCAAAAAAATCTCCAGAGCAGACTGGTGATGAGATTGGAAAATACCTGTTTGAAAATGTAAAGGAAATTTCTTCTTACAATATTGTAAAAGGATTTCTAAATCTTACAATCTCAGATGAATTTTGGATTAATACTTTAAAAAACATCATATCCTCAGAAAACTGGGGAATATTACCTAAGAGCGGGAAGAGAGTTATGGTTGAATTCTCATCTCCCAATACTAATAAACCCCTGCACTTAGGCCATATTAGAAACAATCTTTTGGGATGGTCTGTTTCCAAATTACTAGAATGCAATGGTCACGAAGTAATCAAGGTCAATCTAGTTAATGATAGAGGTATTCATATTTGCAAATCGATGCTTGCATGGAAGAGAGAGTCAGGTAGTGAAACTCCTGATAATACTGGACTTAAGGGAGATCATCTGGTAGGCAAATATTATGTGATTTTTAACAATTTGCTGAAGAAAGAGGTAGAGTTACTTGTTGACTCAGGCATGGATAGAGAAGAAGCTGAGAAGTCTTGTCAGATTATGAAAGAGGCTCAGGATATGCTTTTAAAATGGGAGCAAGGTGATGAAGAGGTTGTTAATCTCTGGAAGACAATGAACGGATGGGTATATGATGGATTTGAACTAACCTACAAAAGACTTGGAGTCTCTTTTGATAAAACATACTATGAGTCAAATACATATCTTTTAGGCAAAGAGTTAGTCAACAAAGGCCTTGAGCAGGGTGTTTTCACTAAAAGAGAAAATGGTTCGGTTTGGTGTGATCTGACATCAGATGGCCTTGATGAAAAACTGCTATTGAGATCTGATGGTACATCTGTTTATATGACTCAAGATTTAGGAACAGCCCACCAGCGCTTTACAGAATATTCATTCGACGAACATATTTATGTTGTAGGTAACGAACAAAATTACCATTTCCAGGTTTTGAAGCTTATATTAAAAAAACTAGGATTTGACTGGTCTGATAATATCTATCATCTCTCCTATGGAATGGTAGAGTTACCACAAGGAAAAATGAAATCCAGAGAGGGCACAGTGGTGGATGCCGATGATCTTATTGAAAATATGGTCACAACAGCAAAGGAGACATCATTGGAGCTAGGAAAGCTCGAAAATATGGATGAATATGTTAAGAATGACCTTTTCGAAACACTTGGCTTGGGTGCTTTAAAATATTTTATTTTAAAGGTTGACCCTAAAAAAACGATGCTATTTGATCCTAAAGAGTCCATTGATTTCAATGGTAATACTGGCCCATTTATTCAATATACTCATGCCAGGATTAAGTCTATTCTCAGAAAAGCAAAAGAACAAAGTATTAGCCCTGAATTTACTTCTGCTTCAGTAAATCCTATTGAAATAGAAATTATTAAAATGTTAAATAATTTTCCGGTAAAAATTGCTGAGGCTGGGGCAGCTCACTCTCCTGCATTAGTGGCAAACTATTGTTACGAATTAGCTAAAGAGTTCAACCATTATTATCACGAAGTTTCTATCCTAAAAGAGAATGATTTTGCAATCAGATCTCAAAGACTCATTCTTATTGATTCAATTGCAAAAATTCTCAGCAGAGGAATGGGCATTCTTGGAATTGCCCTGCCGGAGAGAATGTAATCATGGATTCCAGAAATAAAGATATATTTCCAATTCCTACTTCCAGAAAGGAGATGCAGACTCTTGGCTGGGAATCAGCTGATATCATATTATTTTCCGGTGATGCTTTCATTGATCATCCCTCTTTTGGCACTGCTGTAATTGCAAGAGTACTTTTAGATAATGGGTATAAAGTTGCAGTCGTACCTCAACCAAATTGGAGAGATGATTTAAGAGATTTCAAGAAGCTAGGCGAACCAAATTTGTTTTTTGGTGTGAACGCAGGTGTTATGGATTCAATGATAAATCACTATACTGCAAATAAGAGGCTTAGAAGTAACGATGCCTATACACCCG
>CAZPRX010000088.1:0-5960 GCA_964588835.1 uncultured Muribaculaceae bacterium | reverse complement strand
AGCCCTGCTGTCACAAGGAGCAGCAGAGCTACAATCATTGATAATCTTTTCATTTGTTACCTTGTTGGCAAAACCTCAAGCCAATAGCCATCGGGATCGTTAATAAAATAAATGCCCATCTTAGGATTTTCATAACAGATACAACCCATCTCTTCGTGGAGTTTATGCGCCTCCTGATAGTTATCTGTTCTGAAAGCCAGATGAAACTCATTGTCTCCCAGATTGTATGGTCTATCCCAATCTCTGAGCCAGGTAAGCTCCAGCTGGTGGCCACCCTCCACTCCGTCAGACAAATAGACAATAATAAAGGATCCGTCCTCTGGAGTTATTCTCCTTACCTCCTCCAGTCCGAGTGCTTTTTTGTAAAAGTCAAGACTCTTCTGAAGGTCGAGTACGTTAATATTGTTATGAATAAATTTAAATTTTGCCATATAACATTAAATTATCTTTTGAAATGAGGTAGCTCGCCAGGTATTACAATTGAAAATTCTACAAGCCCTTTTACAACCCCATCCACTCTCCATGGCGTCTGGTATATCAACTTCTTAACTCCATCTTTCTCGATGGTGTAGGAATTCGACTCGCCACTTTTGAGCATGCCCATAATCATATTCCAGGAGTGTTCGCCGTGGCACTCTCTGAGGTTTTTTCCGAGCAGTTCTCCGTATTTTTCAAAAGTCTTTGCTGACTTTGAATTTCTGTATACAACAATTCCCTCCATATCACAAACAGTGACGGCACAATCAAGTTCAGAAGCCCAGTCAAAAGAATCTTTACTCATCCCTTTACTGCTTGTAAAACGGAGTTTTTACAACGGCTGCCTTAAGGAGCTTATCTCTCACTTTTATAAATATTTCCGAGCCTGCTTTTGAGAATTCCGGAGTTACATACGCCATACCTACAGCCTTCTTAACAGCCGGGCCCATTGTTCCGGAGGTCACAACACCAATAACCGTGCCGTTTGAATCGCAAACTTCGTATCCGTGTCTTGGAATACCCCTGTCTAAAAGTTCAAATCCCACAAGCTTTCTCTTAACACCATCTGTCTTGAGTTTAAGCATATAATCTTTGTCTATAAAGTCACCTTTTGCCTCACTGAATTTTGTAATCCAGCCGAGTCCTGCCTCTATAGGAGATGTGGTATCATCAATATCATTTCCGTAAAGACAAAATCCCATTTCAAGTCTTAGAGTATCTCTTGCACCAAGACCTATTGGAGCAATTCCAAACTCTTCGCCTGCCTCAAAAACTGCTTTCCACAGTTTATCTGCGTCTGCATTTGAAACATAAATTTCACATCCGCCTGATCCTGTATATCCTGTAGTAGAGAATATTGCATCCTTAATTCCTGCTATAGTGAGCTTCTTAAATGTGTAGTACTCCATATCGGTGACATTCTGATCGCATATCTTTTGCATCGCTTTCAATGCTAGTGGTCCTTGTACAGCAAGCTGACAAATTTCATCAGAGGCGTTGTACAACTCCTTGCCCGGTGTAATGTTGAATTTAGGAGCAATTGCTGAGAGGTGTGCGTAATCTTTATCAATGTTTGAAGCGTTAACAACAAGCAAATACGTTTGATTGTCAATACAATAGACAAGGAGGTCATCAACTATACCACCCTTTCCGTTTGGAAAGCATGAGTATTGAACCTTTCCGGATGTAAGAAGTGATGCATCATTTGATGTTGTGTGCTGAATGAATGCAAGAGCATCAGGGCCCTTCACCCAAATCTCTCCCATATGTGAAACATCAAATACTCCCACTTTTGTCCTCACATGGTTGTGCTCTTCGTTAATTCCTATGTATTCAACAGGCATATTGTAGCCTGCAAAGGGAACCATCTTGGCCCCCAGGGCAATGTGTTTTTCTGTAAAAGCAGTGGTTTTCATGTTATTATGTTTATATATGTAATTTCTGTTTTTCTGAGTCATATATCCATATGTCCTCAGGACTAAAATCCAGCTCCAGCAATTTCCTGAGTGATGCGTAAGCTTCGCTCATCTGTTTGTGGGCGCTTGATGCCACAACGTTGTAGCCGTTTTTGAAAGTCAGCCTGATAGGTGAGTAGCCGCTCTCTTTAAGATAGGTGGCCATTTTGTCTGCATTGGCAGCATCTGAGAAGCTTCCGGCTATTACATAAAACCTAGCATCCGCAGATGGTGTTATGACTTGATTGACAGAGGCTGTATCACTCACAACTAAGGTTGAATCGTAAACTTTTGGTTCAGGAACAGAGTCAGAGACCACTTGTGTGGATTGCTTATATCTTTGCAGCTCGTTTGATGTGGGCATCCCCAAAGTTGAGCGCAGCCAGTCACATCCTGTAAGCATGAAAACCAGCGATATTGCAAAAGAGAGTGAAATAATTCTTTTCATAATCTTCTAGAGTTTAGAAGGTTTGTAATCTTACAAAAGTAACCAAATTTAAGGATAAGCGAAAATTTAATGTATATTTGAAACTACAAAGATGATGTGATATGTCAAAATTTTTCCAGCAGGTTAAAGAGATTGCAAACTTTGCAGATCATGTTGATGTTACCGGCACAATTGAGGGCATAAAAAAAAGTATTGATTTCAAGGGTCCTAACGTATGGATTCTTGCTTTTGCCGTAATTGTCGCCTCCGTAGGTTTAAATGTTAACTCCACTCCTGTGATAATAGGCGCGATGCTTATCTCGCCCTTAATGGGTCCTATCATAGGAACCGGACTAGCTGTGGGTATTAACGACTCAATGCTTCTTAAGAGATCAATAAAGAACCTGGGGATAATGGTACTTATAAGTATTCTTGCCTCTACACTGTTTTTTGCTGTCTCTCCACTGAGTCTTGATGAGCCTACCGAACTTCTGGCGAGGACAAGGCCTACAATATACGATGTATTTATTGCCTTTTTCGGCGGGTTAGCCGGTATAGTTGAGGGCTCAAAAAAGGAGAAGGGGACAGTTATTGCAGGAGTAGCCATTGCAACTGCACTGATGCCACCACTCTGTACAGCCGGATATGGAATTGCAAACCTCAATTTTACATATTTTGCAGGTGCCATTTACCTTTTCTTTATTAACTCTCTGTTTATTGCATTGGCCACTTTCTTAATAATAAGATATTTGAGGTTCCCTCTTGTGAAGTTTGAAGACCCTGCAAAACAGAAGAGAGTGAGAAGACTGATAAGTATTGTGACTATTCTTATGATACTTCCAAGCATATACACAGCAATCATTGTTATTCGGGAGAATACCTTCAACGTCTCTGCCAAGCAGTTTGTCACCGAGAACAAAACTATTGAGAACAGCTATATATACGATCATAAAATTAAACACACCGGCAAAATGTCTACTCTTGAGGTCTCTGTAGCGGGAGAACCTTTAAGAGAGGGACAGAAGGAGATGCTGTACGCCACTCTTGAAAAAATGGGGATAGGCAGAAGTCATCTTATTATAAAGGAAAGTGCAACGGTTGATCCTTTCGATGAAGGTGGCATGGTAAAGAGTATCTTTGAGAGAAACGATCTTGAGATTCAGAAGAGAGAGGAGATGTTACGCACAATGGAGGCGGAGCTTATGTCTATCAAGAGTAAGGAGATTCCATACAAACAGATTGCTCAGGAGATTCTGGCACAACATCCGGGTCTTAAATTTTTCTCAATAGCAAGAGGGGCAAATGTGAACCTGGCCGATTTCAACTCCAGTGATAAAATAATGGTTATGGCTACATGGGAAAAACGGCTCCAGGCAGATGAGATCCGGAAACTGGAGCAATGGCTGGCTGTAAGGCTTGGAGAGAAGAGTATCATAATTATCCAGGTAGATTAGGATGTCTCTATATGCACTCTTAATAATCAATCTCTTGTTCTCATCGCCGTTCCGGTGGGGAGACACCCTTAAGGTTACATTTCTTGGTGACATCATGCAGCACCAGTCTCAGCTGGATGCGGCAAGGAGGCCCTCATCTGATGTGTCTAAAGCCTCTTCTTATGATTACTCGTCATACTTCAAATATCTGGAGAGCAGGTTTAACTCTTCTGACCTGCGGATAGCAAATATGGAGACAACCTTTTCATCGCCGCCATATTCCGGATATCCTGTGTTCAACTCACCTCTCTCTCTGCTTGAAGCCTCCAAACACGGTGGTATTGATATATTTCTATCAGCAAACAACCACATATGCGACAAAGGGGGCAGAGGTATTGAAGGAACTATAGGCGCATACAACTCTCTGTACACAAGATATACTGGTGCATACAGAGACAGACAGGAGAGAGATATTCTGTACCCGCTGATAATTGACATTAAGGGTATAAGACTAGCAATTTTGAATTATACATACGGTACTAACGGTATTCCGGTTCCGGCTCCCTACATTGTAAATCTTCTCGATTCAGCACAAATCAAGGAGGACATATTAAAGGCCCGCTCGTATGAGGCCGATTTTATTATTGCTACAATCCACTGGGGCAACGAATATTCACTTCTTGCCTCTTCTGAACAGAAGAGATGGAAGAAGTTTTTGAACAGGAATGGGGTAAATATAATAGTCGGTTCGCATCCTCACGTTGTTCAGGAGGTGGAGATTGAGAAAGGGCTTATTGGAGAGGTAAGCAGGATTACTGCTTACTCTTTAGGCAATGCAATCTCAAACATGACAGCACCCAACACCAGGACAGGCATGCTATTTACACTTAGAATTGTCCGTGAAAAAAACGGTCAAATGAGACTGATTGAGCCTTTGTATGAACTTATCTGGACATCCAGACCCGGTGCTGTAGAGAAGAACTTTACGATTTTGCCCGTTAAGGACTTTATTGACTCTCCTCATCTTTTTAAGAAGAAAGAGGAGTGGCGAAAGATGAAAAATGAATATAGCCTGCTAAAGAAATGACAGAAAAAACAATTGTACTTGAAGAGATTGATCCCGTAGATATATACGGGGTAAATAATAAACTAATTAACCTGCTTATAGGCTTCTTTCCCAAGATGAACATAGCTGCAAGAGGCTCTGAGATTAAACTCAAGGGGAGTGCTGCAGATGTGAGATTGTTTGAGAGCAAGATTGCTTTGCTCACAGAGATGAGGATGCGTAAATCCAGACTTACAGAGGATGATGTGATTTCTCTCTTTGATCCGGCAACAGACAAAAAAGGTGATAAAACTGATGATGAAAAAGATGTAATCGTTTTTGGAAATGAGGGAAAGGTAATTAGAGCACGTACAAAGAATCAGCGCAAGCTTGTGGAAAGTTATTACAAGAACGACCTGATTTTTGCGATTGGACCTGCCGGCACCGGCAAAACATATACAGCCATTGCTCTTGCTGTCAGGGCTCTTAAAAACAAAGAGGTAAAGAGGCTTATACTTACCCGTCCGGCGGTGGAGGCAGGCGAAAGGCTCGGCTTTCTGCCTGGAGATCTGAGAGAGAAGCTTGACCCCTATCTACAGCCTCTTTATGATGCACTCCGAGACATGTTACCAGCAAAAAAGCTTGAGTTACTTATGGAGGATGGTGTAATTCAGATAGCTCCGCTTGCATATATGAGAGGAAGAACTCTGGAGAGCGCTTTTGTGATACTTGACGAGGCTCAGAACACCACCTTCGGGCAACTCAAGATGTTTCTCACCCGGATGGGCGGAAACTCAAAATTTATAGTTACGGGTGATGCCACCCAGATAGACCTTCCAAAAAAATCTGACTCAGGGCTTCTAAGAGGAGCGGAACTTTTGGGGAATATTAAGGGCGTTTGCAGAATAGATTTCACAAAAGAGGATATCGTAAGGCACAAGCTTGTAACTAAAATTGTACAGGCTTTCGATAAGCTTGATGAGGAGGGGTCTAGTTAGGGTGGATTTGTTCAAAACAGAACTCCGCCCAAATCTCCTGTAGCTTTTCCTTTAGAGATAGTCCATACTCCGTTTACAAAGACATGCTCTATTCCTGTGGCATACTGATGCGGATCTGCAAAGGTA
>CAZPRX010000087.1:0-5964 GCA_964588835.1 uncultured Muribaculaceae bacterium | reverse complement strand
CTGATTTCCGGACCCTTTGTGTCAATGAGGATAGCAATCTTATCTGAGACGCTTCTTGTGTTCTTTACAATTTCAAGTGAGGACTCAAGCGTAGTGTGCGCTGAGTTAATTCTCACTACATTCATTCCCTCTCTGTAAAGTGATTCAATAAATTGGGGGCTGCAGTTTCTGTCTGAAATTGTACAGACAATTTTTGTTTTCTTTTGAATCATAATTCTCGCTAAATTTGTTGCAAAAGTAATCCATTTATTTGAAAAGCGAAAGACATAACATCCTCATTCACGAATTCAGAACCTACCTCAGACTAGAAAGGTCCATGTCTTCAAATACGATTTCATCATATCAGTCAGATGTTGAAATGTTTCTGAATTATTGTGAGAGTATGGGTAATGAAATTGGAAGCACATCAGATACTGTTGAAATCATAATTAATCACTATCTGGAAAAGAGAGTAAAGGAGGGGTTGTCAAAAAGGTCTCAGGCAAGGGCTATAAGCTCTTTAAGATCTTTTTTTAAGTTTTTAGAGATGGAGGGTGAGTCACAGGGTGATCCTACTGAGAGGATTGATTCGCCTAAAACAGGCAGACATATTCCTGTTGTATTATCGGTTCAGGAGATTGAGCTAATTATCAATTCTGTTGACCTTTCATTGCCAGAGGGGCATAGAAACAGAGCAATTCTTGAGGTGCTCTACTCTTGTGGGCTAAGAGTGTCTGAGCTTGTCTCTTTAAGAATTTCAGATGTTTTTCTCGAAGAGTCATTCATCAGGGTTACCGGAAAGGGAGACAAACAGAGGCTGGTCCCTATAGGTGAACCAGCTGCCGATTCGGTTAAATTCTACCTCTCCGGAAGAGGTAATCAGATAATCAAAAAGGGTAATGAGGAGATTCTTTTTCTAAGCAGAAGGGGGACAAAACTCACAAGGGAGATGATCTTTATTATGTTGAGAAAGCAAGCATCTGCTGCAGGTATATCAAAAGACATCTCCCCTCACACATTTCGTCACTCTTTTGCCTCTCACCTTGTTGAGAATGGCGCTGACCTCAGGGCTGTCCAGGAGATGCTGGGCCATTCAAGCATTCTGACAACGGAAATTTATACACATTTAAACAGGGAGCGCTGGAAGGAGGGGATTCTAAAAGCTCATCCCAGAAGATAGAGGATTTTCTTATATTTGCGTTCAAAATTATAAATTGAATGCGTACACTGACAATTCTTATTGCCACTCTGATGCTTCTCCCCGCCGGAGAGCTCCTCTCCAGCGACACACTATCGCTAAGAAAAATTGATTCACTTGTAGTAACAACTTCCAGAATATCTGTTAAGCGTACAATTGTCCCTAACTCTATAAATATTGTAAATGCTTCCAGACTGGAGGCCTCGGCCAATTCAGCACTTCTTCCCTCGCTAGGAAGGGAGGTTCCTGGTCTTTTTGTTACTCAAAAAGGTGTTACCGGATTCGGCGTTTCTGAGGGTTCTGCAGGAGTCGTCAATATCAGAGGGATAGGACAAGGTAACAAGGTACTTCTTATGATGGACGGGCAACCTCAGTTTGCCGGAATATTTGGACACGCTTTGCCTGATCTCTATGTTGCTTCAGATGCCGAGAGGGTAGAGGTAGTGAGGGGACCGGGATCACTTGTTTACGGTTCAAATGCTGCTGCAGGTGTAATTAATGTTATTAGCCACAGACAACTTGAGGATGGATTCAGGTTAAGGGGTCGTTTTATGTATGGTTCCTACAATACTCAAAAATACCTAATGAACAGTGGCTTCTCAAATGGAAAATTCTCAGGGTTTGTCTCTGTTAATCATGACAGAACAGATGGTCACAGAGAGAACTCTTCATTTAAAATAACTAATGGTTTCATTAAAACCGCATATAACATAAATGATAATTTAAAATTGTCTGCTGATTTCTCGATAGCTAAAACCTTTTCTCAAAATCCGGGAAGAGTTGATAAACCGGTTTTTGATAACATAATGGATATTCTAAGAGGAAATGGATCCATATCTCTTGAAAATAGTTCAGGGAAATTTTCCGGAGCACTTAAAGGGTTCTACGGCTTTGGTGATCATTTTATAAATGATGGCTATTTTGCAGGTGAATCACCTCGTAGTTTTAGGTTCAAATCGTTTGACCATAATTATGGAGTGATGCTTTTTCAAAGTTACAAGGGTGGAAAGGGAACAATCATCACACTAGGTGCGGATTTTAAAAACTGGGGCGGCAGAGCATCAAATATCCCTGTTGAGACCTCTTCTGCCGTAGCAGTGGAACTCGTAGATAAAAGTGTTTCTGAGGTAGCCGGATATATAGTTGCTCAGCAGGAATTCCTAAAAGTAATAACACTCAACGCCGGTATCCGGTATGAAAACAATTCGGTATTTGGCGGGGAGTTGGTTCCTCAAGCCGGTGCTTCACTTAATCTATTTAAAGGTAATACTATAAAATATATCTTTTCAAAAGGTTTCAGAAGCCCAAATATAAGAGAGATGTATATGTTTCCTCCACAAAATCCAGACCTGCTCCCCGAGAGATTTTATAATAATGAGATCTCTGTTATGCAAAGTTTATGGGAGGGTAGATTTACTGCAGAAGCTGCAATGTTTCTCATTACAGGTGAAAATTTGATACAGGTTGCTTTCATTGACGGAACGCCAAGGAATGTAAACACAGGAAGGGTCAGCAACAGAGGATTTGAAATTGATCTGGCCGGAGTAATTTTTGATGACCTTGAGATATCTTCTAATTACTCATTTCTAAAAATGAAGAATCCCGTATTAGCTGCACCAGAAAGCATGTTAAATGCATCGATACATTATACTCCAGGCAAATTCAGGTTCTCGGCAGGAGTTCAAAGTATTGCAGATTTATACATTTCAACAGGCCCTGCACCTTTGAAAGAGAGTTATACTTTGCTCAATGCATCGGCCTCTTATACAGATAAGTTAATGAGCTTTGGATACACGCTTTTTGTCAAAGGTGATAATCTGACAGGTACCAGATACTCAATTAATCCCGGATTTCCGATGCCGGGTTTGATGGTATCTGCCGGGGTTAGTATAGATATTTAGAGACAGGTTATTCCCACTCGATGGTTGCAGGAGGCTTTGAGGAGATGTCATAGACAACTCTGTTAACACCCTTTACACGGTTGATAATGTCATTTGAGACCTTAGCAAGGAATTCGTATGGAAGATGAACCCAGTCAGCTGTCATTCCGTCTGTAGATGTTACAGCCCTCAGGGCAATTGTGTATTCGTATGTTCTCTCATCTCCCATTACACCTACGCTTCTTACAGGAAGAAGTATAGCAGCTGCCTGCCAAACTTTGTCATAAAGACCGCCCTCTCTTAGAGAGTTAATGAAAATTGCATCGGCCTCTTTAAGGATATTGAGTTTCTCCTCGTTTATCTCGCCAAGTACACGGATTCCAAGTCCCGGACCCGGGAAGGGGTGTCTCGATATCAGGGAGTCGGCAATACCTAGCTCTCTGCCTACTCTGCGAACCTCATCCTTAAACAAAGATTTAAGTGGCTCTACAACTTTAAGCTTCATGTAATCCGGTAATCCGCCCACATTGTGATGTGATTTAATTGTGGCAGATGGGCCGTTAACTGATACAGACTCTATAACATCTGGATAAATTGTGCCTTGGGCAAGCCAGCTTACGTTCTCAATTTTATGGGACTCGGTATCGAAAACATCAATGAATGTTTTGCCAATTGCTTTTCTCTTCAATTCAGGGTCTGATACTCCATTCAGGGACTCCATAAATCTCTCTCCGGCGCGGACACCTATTACATTTAACCCCATGTGCTTATATGAATCAAGTACAGATTCAAACTCATCCTTTCTTAGTAAACCGTTATCTACAAATATGCAGTAAAGGTTGCTTCCGATTGCTCTGTTAAGAAGGACTGCTGCTACTGTTGAATCTACTCCACCTGACAGGCCTAAAATAACTTTGTCGTTTCCCAGCTTATCTGAAAGCTCTTTCACGGTTGTGCCAATAAATGAAGCAGGTGTCCAGCTTCCTGAGCATTCACATATGTTCATTGCAAAGTTTCTGAGTATGTCTAATCCTCTTGTTGTGTGATATACCTCAGGATGGAATTGGACTGCATATGTTTTTTCACCTTTAATCCTGTAAGCTGCATTTCTAATCTCCCCGGTTGATGCTACAGGAACAGCCCCCTCAGGAAGAGCAGTAATTGTATCTCCGTGAGACATCCATACTTGAGACCCGGATTCTATACCTTTGAAAAGTGGGCAACTGCTATCATCAATTTGAAGAATGGCTCTGCCATACTCTCTTGTAACAGATGCGTTAACGTCCCCGCCATAATGTTTTGCAAGATATTGTGCACCGTAACACACTGCCAGAAGAGGTAGTGTGCCTTTAATGCCACTTAAATCTACCTGAGGAGCCTTGTCGTCTCTGACAGAAAAGGGGCTTCCCGATAAAATTATCCCTTTTACGCTTTCATCTATTGTGGGTATCTTATTAAAAGGGAATATCTCACAGTAAACATTTAATTCTCTTAATCTTCTGCCTATCAGCTGTGTAAACTGTGAGCCAAAGTCTATTATAACTATTTTTTCTGTCATTGGGAGGAGTTTTTCTTGAAATCGGGGGCAAAAATAATATTTTATATCTACTTTTGCGGCCACAATATGCAAAAAATACGAAACATAGCCATCATCGCACACGTGGATCATGGCAAAACCACGTTGGTGGACAAGATGATACAGCAGGCAAAAATTTTCCGTGATTCGGAAAAAGTTGTCGACCTTATTATGGATAGCAACGATCTTGAAAGGGAGAGGGGGATAACTATTCTCGCGAAAAATGTCTCTGTACCATACAAAGACTACAAAATTAATATTATAGACACTCCGGGTCACGCCGATTTTGGCGGTGAGGTGGAGAGAGTATTGAATATGGCAGATGGAGTACTTCTGCTGGTAGATGCTTTTGAGGGTACAATGCCTCAGACAAGGTTTGTTCTTCAAAAGGCAATTCAAATGGGTAAGAAGCCAGTTGTTGTTATTAACAAGGTTGATAAACCAAATTGCAGACCGGACGAGGTGAACGAACAGGTATTTGACCTTATGTTCAGCCTTGATGCAACAGAGGAGCAGCTTGATTTTAAGACAATATACGGTAGTGCAAAACAGGGCTGGATGTCAAGAGACTGGAAAAATCCCACCCAGGATATCACTGCTTTGTTAGACACAATCATTGAAGAGATTCCTGAACCTGAAGAGCTTGAGGGAACACCTCAATTGTTGATTTCATCTCTGGAGTACTCTCCTTATGTAGGTCGAATAGCTATTGGAAGACTTCACAGAGGTGTTTTAAAGGCTGGAATGAACCTTACACTTTGCAAGAGAGATGGAGTTGGTAAGGAAAAAGTGAGAATTAAAGAGCTTATGGTATTCTTAGGATTAGAGAAGGCTAAAGTTGACTTTGTGAAAAGCGGTGACCTCTGTGCTGTGGTGGGAATAGAGGGATTTGAGATAGGGGACACACTTGCCGATTATGAGAATCCAGAGGCATTGCCTCCTATTGCTATTGATGAGCCTACGATGAGTATGCTTTTCACAATAAACGATTCTCCTTTTTTTGGCAGGGAGGGAAAGCTTGTTACTTCAAGGCACCTGAAAGAGAGGCTGGAGAAAGAACTTGAGAAAAACCTTGCATTAAGGGTTAAAGATGGACAGACCGCTGACTCCTTTATAGTATACGGACGTGGTGTTCTGCATCTCTCTGTACTGATTGAGACGATGAGACGTGAAGGATTTGAGGTGCAGGTAGGACAACCAAAAGTTCTTGATAAAACAATAAATGGTTTAAGGTGTGAACCGGTAGAGCATCTTACAATAGATCTTCCGGAACTGTTGGTGGGAAGAGCCATTGAGATGGTTACAAGAAGAAAAGGTTCTTTGCTTCACAT
>CAZPRX010000086.1:0-5982 GCA_964588835.1 uncultured Muribaculaceae bacterium | reverse complement strand
TAGAACGTCAGATTCCGGTTCTGAAGGTCGGGGGTTTGAATCCCTCCTAGGTCACTTTCTGTACGTTATAGTTTTGGTCTGATTGCCGGATTCGTATCCATCCCAGATAAGGTGAATGTTAATCGTTTCACCTTGTCCTACTTCTTCTAAAATATCCTCAATGTCAAATGAAACTCTTCCAAACGCCCTGAAATTGGGGGCATCGTTTTTAGCATTATGCATGAAGTTGAAGTAAATATCCTTATCAGTACTTCTTACATCGTCATAAACCAGATTTACCATATGTTTCAGGTATGGACTGTTCATAAAGAACTCAAAATGGATATTAAGAAATTTTGATCCAACCCATGCATCGTTAACATTAATGTAGTCGTGGCCTATACTGTCCCTCTTCGCTTCTGAGTCCAGATCTGAGTTTAGGAGATAATCTTTTTTGAGAATATCATACAGATAGTTAAGTATTACATGGTTCTGTGTAATAGGAGCAAATGTTGTTGTCCCATCCGGGAGTTCTTCCAGAGGTGTGTAGTCTGCAAGAACTCTCTGGCCATCCTTCACGTCAAAATTGGGCACTCTGTTAATATCAACAATAAGTGTTACTCCATTGTCCAGTTTAATCTTGTAATCAGGATTATCTCCTACAATTACTCCATATGCGAGATAGTATTTGTCCAGATCAATCCCCTCTTTTGAGCATGATACCAATGTGAATACTGCAAAAAGAACGGCAATAAACTTGATAACTTTTCCTTTCATACTATTAAATTTTTATTGTTTGGTTTGTATAGAATAGATGCAGACCTTACCCTTAGTGTTGCATGGCTTCTGAATAAAAAAGGAGGGCATTACGCCCTCCTCTTAATTGTATGCAGTTTATGTGATTATTCAACAAATGCTATAATTTCTCCTTTAGCGATTGTCTCACCATGTTTTGCGCAGATTGCTACAATTTTTCCGCTGAATGATGGCTTAATAACCTCAATACCATAGAAGGCCTGAACAAAACACATAGGTTTGTTTTCCTCTACGGATTCACCAATGTTTGGTGCAGAAGATTTATCCATAAGATCATACTGCCATATAACCTGACCCTTAACAGGAGCTTGTATCGGCTTAGCGTTTGGATATTTTTCAATAATCTTATCTACTTCAATCTTAGGCATCTCCACTACCGGGCGAGTTACTACTATAGGAGCGCCTGCTTTCGCTTTTGCTGCCTCAAGCTCTTGCTCAAAACGTTGTTTTGCAACACCGCTCTTGTAGTCTCTGTACTGTCTTTCGTGCATTGCAAACTCGAATAGCTCTTCATCGTCTTCACCAAGATCCCAGTTGTTTTCAACCATCTCTTTGCGGAACTTGTCGAGTTCGTTAGGGAATGCGTCCTGAGGATTTCCTGTGTAGAATTCCATCCCTTTATCTTTTGCAAGCTGGATGATTTCAGGGGCAAGTTCGCCCGGTAATTTACCGGTTTTGCCAAGAATCATGTTCCAGGTGTCCTTGTCAATTGTAGTCCACCTAGGCTCACCCTTGAGGATGTGCATAAGATTCATAAGAGCTGTGTTTTTAACATACTGGCTGAATGGTGTAACAAGTGGTGGGTAACCAAGTTTAGGCCAAACATATTCTACCTCCTGGAACAACATAACTACCAGCTCGTTAAGCTGTAGTTCTTTTTTGCCCTGGTTTCTTAGTGATGAGTTGATTGCACCGTGGAAGCCCTTAAGGTCTGCCATCATTGAGCCCATCATACCTCCCGGAAGGCCGCAACCTACAAGCAGAGATGTCATTACTTTGTTACCCGGATCAATAAAGTATCCAAGATAATCATCCATGAAGCTTTGTGTAAGTCTTCTGGCCTCCATGTAGGCATCCATATTGATGTCTTTAACAAGGAATCCTGCATCTTTAAGCATTGACTGGATTGTGATAACATCAGGATGGACCATACCCCATGAAAGAGGCTCCATTGCTACGTCAAGATAGTCAGCGCCTGCTCTTGCAACCTCAAGCATTGAAGCTACTGAGAAGCCTGGGCCGGTGTGGCCGTGATACTCAACAACAATATGAGGGTATTTATCTTTAATAGCTTTTGTAAGCCTGCCAAGAAAAGCGGGTCTTCCAATTCCTGCCATATCCTTTAGGCAGATTTCGTCAGCGCCAAATGCTACAGCCTTATCTACTAAGCTCATATAGTATTCAACAGTATGAACAGGAGATGAAGTTATACTCAGTGCTATCTGAGAAATCATTCCACCTGACTTTGCGTATTTTGCAGAAAGCTCCAGATTCCTCGGATCATTCAATCCGCAGAATGAGCGTGAAATATTTGTACCCTGCTTAGCTTTTACTTTGTACATCAACTCCCTTACATCTGCAGGAACCGGGTTCATCCTTAGTGCATTCAGTCCTCTTTCAAGCATATGGGTCTGAATACCCACCTTGTTAAAAGGAGCAGTCCACTCACGAACAGCTTTGTTTGGATTCTCTCCAAACAAAAGGTTAACCTGCTCAAAAGCACCACCATTGGTCTCAACCCTGTCAAAGCAACCCATATCTATGATAACGGGTGCAATTTGCGTAAGTTGATGCACCATTGGAACATACTTCCCTGATGACTGCCACATATCTCTGTAAACCAGAGAAAATTTAATTTCACGAGCCATAATTTCAATATATTTTATTCAATTCTTGACAAGAACTTTTCGGCGGCAAAAGTAGGAAAAAAAGCAATATAAACACCTATTAAATCGTAACATTTTACTTACGATTTTTAATAGATGCTGGATTTTAATTATTTCTTGTTTGCAATTAAGAAAAATTGTCTATTTTTGCATCCCGATTTAGTCGGAAAAATGGTGGTCGTAGCTCAGTTGGTTAGAGCGCTAGTTTGTGGCACTAGAGGTCGTCGGTTCGAACCCGATCTTCCACCCAAAAAGCCCGGTACTTTTGTATAGGGCTTTTTTTTATTCCCTTTCCCTGCAGATATAACGTATAATTAGCTGAATTAGTTTATTCAGAAATGTAATTTTTTATAGCTTCTGCCCATTTTATATAACCTTTCCCCATAAGATGCAATCCGTCGTTTGTGTACTCCGGATTAAGCACCTCTTCACCTTCTGCTGTGAGATAAGCATAGATGTCAATGTAGGTGATTTCCTTATTTGTACAAAGGTTTTGAATCCCCTTGTTTATCTCTTTAACCACGTCTCCTTTGGTTGTTGCTTTAAGGAACATGTTGAATGATGGATTTACAGGCATGACACTCTGGATGTAAAGCTTAGTTTCAGGTGATGAGCATCTTATCTTTTCTGTAATTTTGTTTATTGCACATACAATTGAATCGGCACTTACATCATGAGATACATCGTTTATGCCTATCAGAAGAAATATCTTAGCGGGCTTGCCATTAATGATAGGATCAAGTCTGTCGAACACACCTTGTGCAATATCTCCGCTGATTCCCCGGTTTTTGATATTAGGATTGTCAAATAGTTCGTGCCACTCTCCAAAGTGTGTTATACTGTTGCCCAGAAAAACAATGTCATCACTGTCTATGGGCAGGTTTTCAAAAAGAGATGCCCTCTGGTAGTATAGTGTGTGGTATTTGTTGTTTTGTGAATATGCAGAAAAATTTGAGGAAAGAGTCAGGATAATAAGTAGGGCTATTGATTTTATAGTTGTTATAGCATATTTTTTCATAATGTTCTGTATCTTTAGTATTGCTGAATTTTTGTTGCAAATCTACTTATTACAGCACGATTTTTGTTTCTAATGTTAATAAAATTTTAATAGTCAGGCCATGAAAAAGTTATTGTTATTAATGATTGTGCTGATAGCTCTTACGGCATGTTCAACCAGCCAGAAATCTGTTGAAAGTAACGCAAATAGCCATTCAGATATTGTAGTGATAGCAGGGGCCTACAGAGGATTAATGCCTTGTGCTGATTGTGAAGGGATAAGAACGGAGATTATTTTGGATGAAAGAGGGAGGTATAATATCTCCAGGGTTTATTTAGGTAAAAGAGGATCCCGATTCCATGATTCTGGATTGTTCAGGTATGATAGTCTCTCAGGTGTGGTTGAGCTAACTGACAGAAAGGGTAACAAAGAGGGGAGCTATCTATATGAGGATGGTAATCTTGTTATGCTCGATGCTGATGGTAACAAAATTGAGGGAGAGCTTGCTCAGATGTATGTTCTGGAGAGGGCAGAGGAGTATGATCTGGTAGTATTTGACAGCGGGTTTGACTATTGGTTAAGGACAAATCCTGTGTCTGTTGATTACTATAGTAATGATTATCTCCAGTCTATGAATATTCGATATGTTCAGGAATGGAACAGAAGATATCTCAGAGGCGACAGAAGGATCGAGAGCTATGTTGATTACAACCCATCTGAAAAGTACAACAAGGATTTTAATTTCAAACTATTCATGTATTTCAGGTATTTTGAAGAGACAAACAGAATGAAACTCCTTTAGATTTAAAAATCTTCAAAGGCTCTTAGTAGAAAATCAAACCTGCGACTGCACCTACAAGTATAATCAATATGGGGCTCTGTTTGCCCCATTGTACCGCTGCAAAAGCGGAGATAAAAAACAGCCAGCTCTTCCAGTCGATAAAGTTATCGGGAGTGATAAGCATAATTGCTGCCGAGGCGATAAGACCCGGAATAATGGGTCTTATGCCGGTTAGTGCTGCGTTAAACCATCGGTTCTGTTTGAACTGCCTGTATAGTAGAGCAATAAGCAAAATTATTATAAAAGATGGAAGACAGACGGCAAAAGTGGCAACCAGCGAGCCCCAGAAACCTCCTGTAACTGTATATCCAATATAAGTGGCACTGTTTATCCCGATAGGACCCGGGGTCATCTGGGAAATTGCTATTATATCTGTAAAGGCAGGTGCGTCAATCCAACCTTTTGATACAACAACTTCGTTCTGGATGAGAGAGATCATTGCATAACCTCCGCCAAATGTGAAGAGTCCAATTTTGAAGAATGTTATGAAAAGCTGAAGGTATATCATCTCTTTGAAAAATAGTAATAATAAAACACTCCAAGCAGACCTCCTGCCATTATAATCCACACGGGAGATATTCCCAGCATCACAATTAGCAGTACTGAAATAACGGGAATAAATGATGTGTATCTGTTTAGTTTTAGCCCTTTAGCCAGAGAGAAAACAGGTACGGCAATCAGTGCAACTACCACTGGTCTCATCCCTTTGAACATCCTTTCAACTATCTCGTTATTTTTGAAATCTGAGAAGAATGCTGCAATAGCTAGTATAATAAGGAAGGAGGGAAGTGCTGTTCCAATTGCTGCGACAATGCTCCCTTTAACTCCTTTGATCTTCTCTCCTATAAAGATTGATATGTTGATAGCGAGAATCCCGGGAGCAGACTGCGATATTGCTAGAAGATCTGCAAATTCATCTTTACTCACCCATCTCTTCCTCTCAACCACTTCGTGCTGAATTACAGGAATCATTGCATAACCACCACCAATGGTAAATGCGCCGATTTTTGAAAATGTTGTGAATATTTCCAGGTACTCTTTCATCACTACAAAAGTAGCAAAAGAAACTCGACCTCAGAGGAAAAGTGTCAAACAGTTGAAAGATAGATGATTATGAATTTTCTTAAATTTGCATAAGATGCTATATATTAGCGGTTTGACACTTTTCCTCTGAGGTAGTCTCCTGGTGTGTTGAAAAAAAACAACAAAAAAAATCAGGAATAATTTTGCTGAAAAAAAAAAGAAACATATCTTTGCAGCCCGTTTCGAAAATGAAACGCTGACAAGAAAGTTCTTTGATAGCATAGGTTTATATAAAGAGTAACAAGGTAGAGGTTTAAATAAACTTCGTCAAAACCTAAAATAAATTAAGGTTTATCTAGTTAGGACAGGCAGCATTATAAAAAATTTTTACAATGAAGAGTTTGATCCTGGCTCAGGATGAACGCTAGCGGCAGGCTTAA
>CAZPRX010000085.1:0-6016 GCA_964588835.1 uncultured Muribaculaceae bacterium | reverse complement strand
GTGCATGTATGGTTGATATAAATATCTATAATAAAGAGATTGAATGGATATTCAATAAGTTTCCCTCTTATCAGAAAGTTGGTAATCGTGCATACAAGCCAGGGCTTGAAACTATGCAGGAGTTTGATAGATTGATTGGCTCTCCCCACAAGAAATTTATGACAATACATATTGCCGGGACAAATGGAAAGGGGTCTGTGTCACATATGCTTGCATCCGTTTTTGCTTCGGCGGGCCTCAAAACGGGTCTCTATACCTCTCCACACCTTATTGATTTCAGAGAGAGAATCAGAATAAACGGAGAGATGATATCAAAAGAGGAGGTTCTTGATTTCATAACTGTTAGAAAAGAGTTCATGGTTGAGAAAGAGACCTCATTCTTTGAAATTACTACAGCAATGGCATTTGACCACTTTTCAAGACATAATGTAGATATTGCCGTAATTGAAACAGGCCTTGGTGGCAGACTTGACTCTACAAATATCATCACTCCGGAACTAAGTATAATTACTAATATTGCAATGGACCATTGTGAGTATCTGGGATACACTCTTCCGGAGATTGCTTTTGAAAAGGCAGGTATTATTAAAAACGGGGTTCCTGTAGTGGTAGGAGAGGTGTTAAATAATACCAGAGAAGTCTTTGATAAAATTTCAGTTGAACGTGGTTCTCCACTCACTTATGCTCAAGAGTCGAGATTTAAGGATGTGATGCCTGCAGATTATGAAATTGATCTCAAGGGTGATTATCAAATTCATAACATCAGAACTGTACTTGCTGCACTCAATATTTTAGGCCATAATCACAGATTTACTAAATTATCTGGTTCACGCTGGAGTGACTCTAGTATAAGAGATGGTATAAAGAATACTGCGAAAAGCACAGGCCTCAGAGGGCGATGGGAAAAGCTGTCAGAAAACCCGCAGATCATCTGCGACACTGGTCACAATGCAAACGGGCTGAGGATAGTTTTCTCTCAGTTAAGAAAGCAGAAGTTTAACAGGCTCTTTATTATTCTGGGTTTTGTAGCTGATAAAGACCTTGAAAAGATATTCGGATATATGCCAAGAAATGCCTACTATCTTTTTTCACAGGCATCTACAGAGAGAGCTCTCGAAGCCTCTAAGTTGGCAGAGAGATGTAAAAGCATGGGGTTTCAGGGAGAATTTTATCCAAATGTAGAGTCGGCTTTAAAGAAGTTTAAAGTTTTGTGTAAAGAGGGAGATTTGTTATTTATAGGGGGATCTACCTTCATTGTAGCAGATGCAATATTTTTTTTAGAAAATAACATTGATTTTTTTGCAAAATAAAAAAATGGGTATATCTTTGCACTCCCAAACGAAAAGAATGGGGCTTCAAAAGGGAGCATAGCTCAGTTGGTTTAGAGCATCTGCCTTACAAGCAGAGGGTCGGGGGTTCGACTCCCTCTGCTCCCACAAAAAGAGTGTCAGTAATGGCACTCTTTTTTTCTTTTTATTTATCCCCCTTTTTCTTAAATTTGTTTTACACTAAAAAATAAATATTATGTCAATTCTAAATCAGCATTATATATTAAACAACGGGGTAAGGATTCCTAAAATTGGGTTTGGAACCTGGCAGATTCCTAATGAAACAGCTGTCACAGCAGTTGCTGAAGCAATAGGGATTGGTTATAAACATATTGACACTGCTCTTGCTTATAACAACGAAAAGGGTGTGGGAGAGGCAATAAGAAAATCAGATATTACAAGAGAGGAGATTTTTATTACTTCAAAACTTCCTGCAGAGATAAAAGGGTATGATGAAGCTTTGTACTCTTTTGATAAAACATTGTCAAATCTTGGTATTGATGTACTGGACCTCTATCTTATTCATGCGCCCTGGCCTTGGACAGAGATGGGTAAAGATTGTACAAAAGAGAATATTCAGTCATGGAGGGCATTTGAGAGAATATACAAAGAGGGTAGAGTCAGAGCAATAGGAGTTTCAAATTTTTCAGTATCTGATTTAAAGGCAATTGAAGATAATTCCGACACTCTGCCAATGGCAAACCAAATTGCTTTTTATGCAGGCAGAACTCAGGATGAAATCGTAGAGTACTGTCAAACTAAGGGTATTTTGATTGAAGCCTATTCGCCTCTTGCAACAGGGAGGGCACTCAGGGATCCTGAACTAAACGAAATTGCGAGAATATACAATGTGTCAGTAGCTCAGTTGCTGATACGTTTTACACTTCAGAGGGGAACACTGCCTCTTCCAAAATCTGTTACAAAAGAGAGGATTACCGAGAATGGTATGGTAGATAACTTCTCAATATCAGAGAAGGATATGGAAAGACTTAACAATATTAAAAGTGAGTACAGGTAGGTTAAATTCTGAGTTACCTATTTCTTATCTACTTAATTTTCTTTAAATCTTCAATGCCAAAATTGATCATCTCTATAGCCTTGTAAATCAATTCTATATTCAGTTTCCCCAATGCAGCATCTCTCTCAATCTGCTCAACAATATCTGTAGTATAATTGAGGCCAACTACATGTAGATCAGATAGGATTTTATGAGATGAGAATCTTAGAGCATTAAAGTCGCCTGATTCAGCACTCTCTTTAATTGATTTTACCATACCCGGTGCATTATCAAGGAATAAGCCTAGTATCTCCATGAAAAAATCATGATCTCCTTCAGCCATTTCATTTAGAAGAGAAAAGTCAGGTGCCGGATATTTTTTATTAACTGTTTGTGGCATTTGGATTGGATTATATTATAAATATAGGGAAAAGAGATCAATATCCAAGATGTTCACCATTTACAATTCTATTGAAATGGAATAAATGAAGGTCAAGAGAGTAGACCCAATGAATCCATGTGTGATTACCAGGACTCATAACCAGAATGTTTTTAATTTTTAACGAATCACATTTTTCGGTAAAAGTAACAGCACTTTTGGCAAGAGCGTCGCTGGTACCGCAACTGATTATCATGATTCTTTCGTTTGGTATCTCTTTTCTAGATAACTGATCTTTAATACTATCCAATCTTTTTAGTGCCGATTCGTTTTCATAATTCAGATTTTCAGGTGTATATGGTCCAAGAACTTTAGGAATGTCACTTGATTTCAGCCTTGTGTCTTCAAGATTCAGAACACCTGACATACTTCCTGCGGCTCTGAATCTACTAATATCATCAAGAAAAATATTTATTGCTCCGTGCCCACCCATACTTAACCCAGAAATAAAAGTCTTTTCAGAATCTAGTTTATACTCATTTTGTATCATTGGATAGAGTTCCTCTGTGAAGAATTTACGCCATTGCATTCCCCCGGGAATAACACTGTTAACGTACCAGCTATTGTAAAAACCGTCTGGGGTAATAATAATAAACCCGTATTTATCACTCATTTGCTGAAGGTCCGCCTTGTCATTCCAGTTTTTCCAGTTTCCGCTCCAGCCATGAAGCAAGAACAGAGCCGGTAATGATTCTCCGTTATATCCGGCAGGAGTGTGAATCAATATTGTGTCGTTGCACCCCAAATTGCCTGATTTAATTACGATTTCTCTTTTTGCGCCAATTGCACTTGTAGTGAAAAGTATTGATGCAAAAATTATCAGAAGTGTTTTCCTTTTCATTTCAATATATGGTTAATTCTTATTCAAAAATAGGTTAAATTTGCGATTAAGCACTATTTCAAAAACTAACAAAAAGCCAAATGACTACTATAGAGTGGTATAAAAAGAATTTGCACATTCTCTTTTTTTTAGCTGCCTCAATATTTGCAACATTGATTATGCCTGCCGACGGAAAATTCAAGTATGAATATCAGAGAGGCAGACCCTGGCTCTATGAAACACTAATTTCGCCGGTAGATTTTCCGATTTTAAAGAGTGAGCAAGAGTTGAGATCTGAAAGAAATATTGCAGCATCTAAAAGCCCATTATGCTACAACTTGAGTCAGGAGGCTATTATCAGCACAAGGGAGTTGTTACCCTCAATTCTGAAAGCTAACTCATCTGATACTCTTAAAAGAGTTGACCGTATTCTAACTTTTTTATATGAAAAAGGTATCGCAGACAGACTAGAAGAGAGCAGCAGATTGTCTGGAGTTCTTATTTCTGACAGAGGATACAGACAGTTTGAAAAGCCTGCAGCCGAGATTTTTACAGTTGAGTCCTCTATGTCTTATCTTAAAGAGAGAATTGATCTGGGGCTTGAAACATCCTTAAAACTAAAGGCAGCTCTTAAGCCAAATCTCAGATACGACAATAATGCAACGGAACTTGCAAGACGAGAGGCAATCTCAAAAATTGCCCCCACAAAAGGTGTATTATATGAAGGCCAGGTTATTGTTGCTAAAGGAGAGACTATTACTTCAGAAATTGAACAACTTCTTGATTCATATAAAGCGGAGTACGAAATCAGTATGGGATATTCCGGAAGTTTTATAACTCTCAAAATCGGTCAATTTCTTATATGTTCGGCATTATTTCTTTTATTGTATATTATATTATACTACACAAAAAAGAGTGTAGTAAAAGATAAACGAAAAGTACTTTTTGTGTTGCTTCTTGTTCTTCTTTCAATAATTGTAACTGTTCTTGTAAGAGGAGTAAGCCCTGCTTACCTTTATGTTATTCCTTACTCTGTATTTGCCCTTTATTTGTGTTCTTTTTTTAACACAAGAGTGGTTTTGCCTGTATACATTGTAATTATTCTCCCAGTTGTTGTTATCGCTCAAAACGGGACAGAAATTTTTATGATTAATTTGTTTGCCGGAAGCATTACAGTTTTAGCATATACATACTGGAACAGAGGGTGGATGCAATTTGCAGTTGCATTTGGCGTTTTTATGGCTCTTTCGTTTTCTTATACTGCTTTCAGGATGATTGAGGATGGTACATTTCTGGATATTAGCAGATTATATTATGGGTATTTTGCATGGAATGCTGTTCTTATAATTGCAACCTATCCTCTCATTTATTTGTTTGAAAAGTTATACGGTCTTTTGTCTAACCAGAAATTGAGAGATTTGGCCGACACGGAAAATCCTATTCTGGCAGAGCTCTCACTCAAAGCTCCAGGAACATTTCAGCACGCTCTTCAGGTTGCGAATCTGGCTGAAAGTGCAGTATCTGCTATTGGAGGGAATGCTATACTCGCAAGGGTAGGTGCTCTTTATCACGATATCGGCAAGATGAATGATCCACTTCTTTTTATTGAGAACCAGCCTACAGGAGCAGTAAATATTCATGAAGAACTCGAACCAAAAGAGAGTGCCAGACTAATTATTAAACATGTTCAGGATGGAGTGGAGATAGCAAGGCGAGAGAGACTCCCATCTATAATCAATGAGTTTATCCTTTCCCATCACGGAAAATCAAGGACTCTATATTTTTACAACAAGTATATTAATAATGGCGGAGATCCGTCTGATGCTCATTTGTTTACCTATGAAGGAATTTTTCCGGTAAACAGAGAGCAGGTAGTTGTAATGATGGCAGATGCAGTTGAGGCAGCCTCTAGATCAATGAAAAATTACAACGATATTTCAATATCTGAACTTGTAGAGAGAGTTGTAGGAGAGAGAGTTACTGATGAACAGCTATCTGAGGCAGAAATTTCGCTGAAAGAGATTAGGATGGTGAAAGATGTTTTTAAACAGAGACTATCAGGTATGTATCATAGCAGAATGGTCAAGCCTTTATAGACCTGACCATTTTTCTGAGTGGAGATGGGCGGACTCGAACCGCCGTCCAAACAAACCATCCAAAAGCTTTCTTCACGTTTATCCTCTCATTAATTGTAGGTGATGAGCTGCCGGGAGGCAGGCCACTCATGACTTATCCTCTGTTTCTTGAGATGCTTTAGAGGAGTGGGCATCTGCATCCTGTTTGAATGATACCCCGATTGCCGGACAGAACAGGCGTAAAGCCCGGCGGGATACTCGTCACGGCCGGCCTTGCCGGCGGCGATTAAGCGATTAAGCTAGGCTTAATTACGCAGCGAGTGCATAGTTGTTGTTGCCAGTTATGGCTTGTGTTCC
>CAZPRX010000084.1:0-6048 GCA_964588835.1 uncultured Muribaculaceae bacterium | reverse complement strand
CCCTCTTTAAAGTTGAGCTCCACTATCTCACCTGAGACGTCAGGAGATATTTTAACCTCAACAACCGGCTTAATCTTACCGTTTGCTGGAATAACTTCAGTTATTGTCCCCCTTGCAACAACATGGGTTGTAACTTCAATCCCTTTATTGCTGTTCTTCCTTCCAAAAATTACGAGTACAACAATCAAAAGTACTGCTGCACCGATTATCCATTTAAAACTCTTCTTCATCATTATAAAGTTATGGGGTTCCCCTTGTAGAAATCAATTATTTTTTGCTGAAATATAAACTGGTATTTTGCCTGCAGATAGTCTGACTTGCTTCTGAAAAGATTATTCTTAGCTACTGTATAGTCAGTTGCGTTAAGAACACCTACATCAAATTTCTGCTGAACATATCTGAACGATTCTTCCATTGCCTTTACGTTTCTCTCTGTAGCTTTGTAGCGGGCATAGTATGAATCGGAATCATTTATTGCCTGTTGAATCTCTTTGTAAAGTATCTGTTCACGGCTTCTGGCCTCAATTCCTGAACTTGCAACGCCTAATTTAGCATTTTTTATAGAGGTGTTAGTTCTCCACGAATTGAAGATGGGTATGCTAAGGCTGAAAGATATAGATGGGTTCCTGTTTTCATTAAACTGGTCCATAAACTTCTCTTCACGACTATCTGCGTAATATGTGCCGTATCCCGCCCTGAAGGAAAGAGAGGGGTAGGCCTGTCCCTTTGCAATTGCAAGCTGTAGCTCTGAATTTCTCTTATTAAGTCTTGCAACCTCCATCTGAGGCAGGTCCATTGAAGACAAGAAGAGCTCATCAGCACTCTCTGTTGAATGTTCTCCCACCTTAAGATTATCGCCTGGTGAAGATATGTCAAATGTACTCTCACCTGGTAAATCAAGTAGTTGCTTGAGTGTGAGAATTGCACCTGATACCTGATTAAGAGCATTGGTCTGCTGAACCTGTTCGCTTGCGAACTGAGCCTCAATCTCTAAAAGAGAGCTGTATGCCTGACTCCCTGCATCCACAAATTTACGTGTACGTTCTACCTGCTCAGCTGTGCTTTCAAGGCTGGAATTTGCTGACACCAGAATCTCCCTTGCAAGAAGAACTTGCAGATACGCCCTGGCAATCTCAATGGAGATATCGTTCTTGATTCTGCCCACCTCTTGTTTTGCAATCTCTCTCAGAACGCCCTTGCTCTTTAGATCATTGTTTTTTACCATACCCTCAAATAGTACAAGAGAGGCATTGGCAGATGCATTTGTGCTCTGGCTGAGTTTATTCTCAATAATCTGAAGATCATTCATATTGACTGAACGACCCCAGTTCATACTATGGCTGAGAGATGCGTTGAGAGAGGGCAGGTAATTCATTTTTGCCTGGAAAAGATTGTTTTCACTCTGCTCAACAGCAAGCTCCTGTTGTTTGATTCTCAAGTTGTTGTCCCATGCATACTTGATGCACTCCTCAAGACTCCATAATTTCTGCTGTGCAGAGATTACTGTAGGGATAAATAAGAGGATAAAAACGGGGAGTTTCAAAATACTTTTCATAGAACACAAAGGTATAATTATTTTTTTTTCAAAACTCCCCGAATATACGGAAATCAAAGCATTTTAATCTATTTATGTATTACCATAGATCTGCTTTGAGATTCATAGAGTTGTCTGCTCATAAAACGGAGGGCCATTACAAATTTTTTTGCTCCGTAACCTAAGCCAAAACCTATGTATTTTACAACATCCTGATCCCAGCCGTCACCGCCTCTTACTGCCATGCACTCACTCTCATCCATGGGAGTAAGGCAAAGATTATTCAAATTTAAATTTTCCATCACGCTTTCTCCCATCCTTGTTTAAATCCCTCTTTAAAATTGGGCCAGTACTTTTCTGCCTTTTCAATAAGCCGCAGAACCTCGTCAATTGCATCAAGCAACCTTTTTAATTTGCTTCCGCCATGTTCAAGAAGCTCCCGCTCATTCAGGGGAATTACTCCCCATCTCTCCATCTCATTTCTTTCCATAGTCGTATTATTATTAACACCCGCAAAATGGCGTGCGGGCACCGCCCGGAGTGTGCACACTCTCTTTTTTTAAATTCTGTATATTCTGTCTGATATAACTTTTGACCTCTCCTTGTGAGAAATTATGATTATGATTTTTCCTCTCTCTCTCTCCATCTTAAGGCTACGCTCAGCAAGATACTCCGAGTCAATGTCAAGCGATGAGGTTCCCTCATCAACTATTAGTATTGGTGCATCTTTGTAGAGAGCTCTTGCAAGCGAGACCCTCTGTTGCTGACCTCCCGATAGTGAGGAGCCGCTTTCGCCTACTGGGCTGTCAAAACCAAGCGGAAGAGAGGCAATAAATTCATTCATGCCTAATTTTTGACAGATATCAATAATCCTCTCAGTGTCCGGATCCTCCTCTCCGGGTGCAATATTTTCAATTATTGTCCCGGAAAACAGGCCAGGCAACTGTGGAACCACTGCCACCATCTCCCTCCAGCATCTAAGATTTATGTGCTTAATATTTAGAGAGTCCGAGTAGATTACACCCACAGAGGGCTCTCTTAATCTTGTAATCAGAGATACCAGGGTACTCTTTCCGCATCCGCTCTCCCCTGTAACTGCAGTAATTTCTCCTCGTCTGAACTCCATGTTGATACTCTTCAGAATTGTTGCCCTTCCCGGATATGAGTAACTCAAATCACAAATGCGTATAGAATTGGGTACACCAGCTCCTTGGACTATTCCGCTATCCAGAGGTTCTGCCTCAAGATCCAGTATTTCAAATAATCTTGATGCGGCAACTGTACCCTCCCTTACCTCAGGACTTGAAGAGACAAGTGTAGCAAGAGGAGAGGTAAAAAGTGAGACTATAGTAAAGAAGGCAACCAACTCCCCCGGAGTAATTTTTCCGTTGATCATCTCATTTCCTCCAATCCACAATACCGTTACAACAAGTATTTTTGATAGAAAATCTGCAGCAGAGCCAGAGAAAATTGCAACCCTTGCGCTCTTTTCTACACTCTCAAGAAGTGAGGTAAGCGCAGAAAAGCATTTGCCCGCAAAATAGTTTTCAGTTGAAGTGTATTTGATGGTAAGGTGTGATTTGACTGTATCAATAATTTTGTTCTCGAACTTAGCTCCTCGCTCCATTATTATTCTCTGTTCCCGTTTGTTGTAACTATCTGCAAAATAAAACAATGTATAAAACAACGGTATAACGCCTATTGAGGGAAGTGCCATTGACGGGGATATTGCAAACATGGCTCCCGCTGCAAATATCAACATGAAGGCAGAGATTGCCAGAGTTGAGATAGTAGATGTCAGATAGCTCCTGATTTTGGCTGAATCAGATATTCTTGAGCTTATCTCGCCTGTCTCCCGGGCATCATAGAATATCCCCGGAAGTTTTACAAGATGTCTGATATATTTACCCATAAGCTCTTTATCCATTGATATTCCCGTCTTGACAAGAATAATGCTTCTAAACCAGCTGAGGAGAAGTGATAAAATAAAGACTAGTGCAGCTAATAGTGATGCAATGGTGAGATTTACCATTTTACCGGATGGGATAATGTTGTCAAGAATAATTTTTATGAAAACAGAGATGGAAAAGGATGCTGCCGTGAACATAAGCGCGGCAGCCAATGCTTTTGTCAAAGCCTTTCTGTTTGATAGCAGGAGATTTATTAGCCTTGACCGTACACTTATTCCTACATCACCCTTTTTGAATCCATCATCAGGGGAGATAAGTATGAGCTTCCCACTCCACTCCTCCATGAACTCCTCAAATTTAACATTGTGAATCTCTCCATCAAGAGGGTCCATAATTCTTAGAACATTATTCCGTAGTCCGTACAGAACTACAAAATGAAGCAGCCCCCCTTTTTTTTGCAAATGAAGAATTACCGGTTTTTGAATTTTGTACAGCGTCCTCTCCTGGGCTTTAAAACCCTCTGCTTTTAAGCCAAAAACTTTAGCAGCATCAATGATTCCCTTAATAGTAGTACCTCTTGAATCGGTGTTGCTAAATAGCCTAATCCTTGCAATAGGTAACTTAAGTCCCCAGTATGCAGAAACGGAAGCAAGGCAAGCTGCTCCGCAATCACTGAAATCATGTTGTCTGATTTTTATTGAATAACCCATCTCTCTCCCTCCTCAAATTTTCCTGATTAAAAAAATGCAGGTGGCGGCAACTTCCCTCTCTTCACTCCCGCCCCCAACAGGAGAACACTCGCCACGGCCGCCACTCTGCAATACAAAGATGGGGGAGTAACAGCCGGAAAATGGGTTAAAAGGTAAAAAGTTTGAGCTCTTTACCCGGGAGAGTGAGTTTGCTAAATCTCAAAAGAAATTTTCAGAAATCAGATACCTGAAACTAGATTTTTCAAATATGGAAAAATCGCAGGTGCAATTTTTGAAAGATATCCGTAAAGAACGGATTCTTTAAGTGTCTCTTTAGGCAAAAACTGGAAAAGTTCATCAACCGATTCCAGAATATATACCAGAATACTTAGGACAAATGCATACTTAAGCAGGGCAAAAATAATTCCCAATATTTTGTCAAGCCAGCCCAGGAGAACCAGTTTTACCAACCCCTCTATTGCCCTTCCGGCAAGATTGACCATGATAAGTACCCCTATGAATATAACTGCAAATGATATTATGTTCAGAATATTTTGGTCAACATTTATCCATGATAACAGCTTATGACTTACAAAATCAGAGAAGTGATAACCTGCCCAAACTCCCAGCACTAGTGCCAGAACAGCAGCTGCCTGTCTTACAAAACCCTTCATGAAACCAGCGAAGAGAGCCGGAATCAGGCATATAAGAATTATAATATCAGCAGTATTCAAAGACATAATACTCAATTTTTTTCAAAAGTAGTGAATAATCGTATCTTTGCAAATTCAAAAAGTTTTACAAAATGAGGTTTACCGAGTATAAAAATCTTGATCTTGTTCAGATAAACAATACTGTTCTTGAGAAATGGAAGAGAGAGAGTTGCTTTGAGAGAAGTGTGACAGAGCGTGAAGGGGCTCCCCTTTTTGTTTTCCATGAAGGGCCACCATCGGCAAACGGAATGCCCGGAATTCACCACGTAATGGCAAGGGCTATCAAGGATGTGTTTTGCCGATTCAAGACTCAGACCGGATTCCAGGTTCAGCGCAAGGCGGGTTGGGATACTCACGGACTCCCGGTAGAGCTGGGTGTTGAGAAGAGTCTCGGCATAACAAAAGAGGATATAGGAAAAAGCATATCTGTTGAGGAGTACAACTCGGCCTGCCGCAAGGAGGTTATGAAGTACACAAAAGAGTGGGAGGGGCTTACTGAGCAGATGGGTTACTGGGTTGATATGAACAACCCTTACATAACATACGACAACAGATATATTGAAACCCTCGGGCATTTGCTAAAGAATATTTATGGAAAGGGACTTTTATACAAGGGCTACTCTATTCAGCCATTCTCTCCTGCAGCCGGAACAGGTCTGAGTACACATGAACTTAATCAGCCGGGTTGCTATAAAGATGTTAAGGATACCACTTGCGTTGCGCAGTTTAAAGTGGTGCGAAACCATGCATCTGAAGGGCTCTTCAGCGAAGTGGCAAAAGAGAGGGGAGAGGAGCTTCCGCTCTTTATGCTTGCATGGACAACTACACCATGGACACTTCCTTCAAATACGGCTCTTTGTGTAGGGCCTAATATAAAATATGTTACAGTAGTTTCAGAGAATCCGTACACTCACGGAAAGGCTGTTTATATTCTTGCGGAGGAGCTTGTGGATGCACACTTTAATGCAAAGGGAGCGCCGTTTGAAAAGTTTGGATCAGTTGTTTCAGGTTCAAAGCTTTGCGGAATTGAATACGAACAATTGATTCCATGGATTAATCCGGCTCCGGGAGCAATGAGGGTTATATCAGGAGATTTTGTGACAACAAGTGATGGTACCGGTATCGTTCATATTGCACCCACTTTTGGTGCCGATGATGACAAGGTGGCAAAAGCAAATGGTGTTCCAGCCCTGATTGTAATT
>CAZPRX010000083.1:0-6089 GCA_964588835.1 uncultured Muribaculaceae bacterium | reverse complement strand
CTTACAGTAAATTCTATACCCTCTTTATTGAGCCGCTCTTTGTGATAATAGAACATAGCCTTCCCGTCTGAATCGGCTACAGCCTTATTGATAATCTCAATCCTCTCCTTCTCGGCAAATCTCTTCAAAAGATATGAGTATGCAAGTAGATCGGGCTCAAATGATTTTACTGTGGCGCCCTTTGAGAGGAAGAGAGAGCTTATGTCCCCTACGTTTGCTCCGCAGTCAATAAACAGGAAATTGCTGCCAACCTTTTTGAGTATTGGGTATAGTTTT
The DNA here is from genome assembly GCA_964588835.1 of uncultured Muribaculaceae bacterium. Taxonomy (GTDB): domain Bacteria; phylum Bacteroidota; class Bacteroidia; order Bacteroidales; family UBA932; genus Bact-08. The sequence goes on along the minus strand of CAZPRX010000083.1, from coordinate 5,813 downwards.
ATCAGACTTGTATAATATGCGCAACGGTTGAGAAATTTTCTTTTTATTGACTCGTACATTTATATTGAATATTAAATTCTTAACTAAGTTATTAAGTTTTTGCAGATAATTATTATCTTTAGTCAAACCATAAAGATGTACGAGATGAAAAACACTGCAAAATCTTTAGCAGCAATACTTTTGGCTGCGCTGTTTGTATTGCCGGCATCGATGAATGCACAGAAGATGCCTAAGAAGTATAAAAACTCACCTGACGAGACCATTGTAATTGTTACAAATTCTCCAAGGGAGGCATTTAATGAAACTGAATATCCTCATCTGAAATTCTACTATACTCCGGAGGAGATGCCAGATTTTCTCAAGAGGCTTAATATGGTACAACCGATACCGGTAAATGAAGGAATTACAGGAATGGTGGTTGACAAAAATGGTGTAATTGCTTACATCAGGGGTTTCAGCAATGCCCTCGCAAAGAACAACGACAGAGATGACGAGATGAGTTTTAATATCCTTAATGTCGCCGCCAGAAAGGGGACTATAGGAGCAAAGGGTCCACTTGATGACTATCTGAAAGACTTTGTTGCAAACGAAAAAAATGCTAAAAAGGATAGTAAAAAATCCTATGCTGAGGGAGAAGAGCCGTCATTTAAAGGATGGGATAAAGGAGACGTTGAAGGCCTTGAACTCCCTGATTTCAAGCTTGTCAAAAAGGATGGCACAGAGGTAACAATTAAGCAGGTGCTCAATGGCAAGCCTGCATTTATTGTATTTGCAAAAATTCCTCCTGCCGGAACCGGTGTAACTCCTATGTTCTGGCACATTGAAAACATAATGTACAACTACTTCCCTCCCAAAATAAAAAGATAGTTAATAATCAAACAAAATATGAAAACAAGCGTTAAGCTAATCACCATGGGAGCCATCTCGATGTTGCTGACATCATGTGGTCCTACAAAAACAGAAATATTGAAACAATCAGATTTTCCACAACCACCTGTTGCTCAAATTTTACCACAGGTATTTAATGAATTCGGAAATGAGAGGGTAGACAACTACTACTGGCTAAGAGATAAGACCAGTCCTGCTGTAATTGACTATCTTAATCAGGAGAACAATTACACAGACAGTGTAATGTCTTCTACTAAAGCACTTCAGGATACAATTTACAACGAAATAACTGGTAGAATTAAGGACGCAGATGAGAGCTATCCGGTCCTTATGAACCAATACAATTACTACAGCCGCACTGAGGCAGGTAAACAGTACCGGATATATCTCAGAAAGGCAAACGCAGAGGGTGCACAGGAGGAGCTTCTGTTTGATGTTAATCAGATGGCAGAGGGTAAGAAGGCGATGAGATTTGCCGGATACAACATTAGCCCGGACAACAAACTCGCTGCTTACTCTTTTAATGAGACCGGCTCGTTTGCAGACTATATCATAAAAGTTAAAAGTCTTGAGACCGGAAAGGACCTGGGCGTAAATATCCCAATGGCCACTTCATACCAGTGGGCAAACGACAACAAAACGCTATACTACGTTCTTGTTGATAAAGCTCTCCGCCCCTATAAAGTAATGAGACACAAGCTGGGCAAGTCCGGAAATGACGAGGTGATATATGAAGAGAGTGATGCCAGGTATAATGTATATCTATCAAAAACAAAGACAGACAAAGAGATATTCATTATCTCATCAAGTACATATACATCTGAATACAGATCACTTGATGCCGATAATCCGGCAGCTAAACCAGAGATATTTTTACCTCGTGAACAGGGAGTTGACTACTCTGTTATTGCACACAGTGATAAATACTTCCTAAGGTATAAAGACAGCCAGAACCTCAACGGTATGATTTACGAATTGCCGCTTAAAGGTTTCCAGGACAAATCAACATGGAAGGTATTTGTAGCCCATGACCCTGCAGTAAGACTCGAGGGATTTGATGTTCTTAAAGACTATGTTGTCATTGATATCAGGATGAACGGACTTAACCAGTTCAAGTACTTCTCACTTAAAGACGGGTCTCAGGGTGATATTACATTCCCTGAGCCGGTATACAGCGCAGGTCTTAACGGCAATCCTGAGTTTGATGCTACAACAGTGAGATATAACTATACATCTCTGAACAGACCTAGCACTCTTTACGAATTTGACCTTGCAAAAGGTGAGAGCATAAAACTTAAAGAGCAGGAGATCCCTTCAGGATTTAATGCCGATGATTATGTTGTTGAGAGATTATGGGCAAAAGCTCAGGACGGAGTTGAGGTTCCTATGGCCATCGTATATAAGAAAGGACTTAAAAAGAACGGCAAGAGCCCTGCTCTTCTCTATTCATACGGAAGCTATGGTTCAAGTTCAGATGTTTATTTTAGTCCATCTTACTATAGTCTTATTGACAGGGGATTTGTTGTTGCAATTGCACAAATCAGGGGCGGCAGCGACCTTGGCGAGCAGTGGTACGAGGATGGTAAACTTCTGAAAAAGAAAAATACCTTTACAGACTTTATTGCCTGTGCAGAAAAGCTAATTGATGACAAATACACATCTGCTGATAAACTTGCCGGAATGGGCGGCAGTGCAGGTGGCCTGCTTGTAGGTGCGGTTGCAAACATGAGACCAGACCTGTTCAATACAATAGTAGCAGCTGTTCCTTTTGTTGACGTTATCAACACCATGCTAGACACATCACTCCCTTTGACTACCCAGGAGTATGAGGAGTGGGGAAATCCTAATGAAGAGGAGTACTACAGATACATGCTGTCATACTCACCTTACGATAATGTAACTGCACAAAAGTATCCAAATATACTTGCAACAGGTGGCCTGAATGATTCTCAGGTGGGTTTCCATGAGCCTGCAAAATGGGTTGCTAAACTGCGTGCCTTGAAACAGGATGACAACGTAATCCTACTTCATACAAACATGGAGTCCGGACACGGAGGTGCAACCGGAAGATATGACAGAATTAAGGAGACTGCCTTTGAATGGGCATTCATTTTAAACAGAGTAGGTATTGACAGATAACTTTCCACTACCAGGTAAAGAAGCACATATCCGTCTGGCTCCTCATCAGAGGCGGGCGGATATGTTTCTTGATACCTACCCCCCTGCCGGAGCAAAGGAATCGGCAGTACTTGTTCTCCTTTTCCCGCATGGAAGCGACCTTATGGATTGGAGAGTGTTGATTATTTTACGGAATAGTTATAACGGAGTTCACTCAGCCCAGGCAGCATTTCCCGGAGGAAAGAGGGAGAAGGCCGATAGGTCACCCGCTGAAACAGCATTAAGAGAGGCAAACGAAGAGATGGCTGTAAAGATTGAAGAGATAACTACTATCTGTTATTTATCTGAGCTATATGTCCCTCCAAGCAATTTTCTGATTAAGCCGCTTCTTGCGGTAGCAAAAAAAGAGATAGAGTTTATACCAGACCCCAGAGAGGTTGCCGGTTACTCATTAGTTCCACTAAAGGAACTTAACCCCCATAAAGCAGTGAACAGGAGATTCCAGAGCCCCACAGGAGAGTGGCTGGATGCACCCGGATTTGAATATGACGGGCTATTTATTTGGGGCGCTACAGCAATGATTATAAGCGAGCTTTACCAGGTTGTTGAGGATGCCATTCTAAGCAAGTCATTGAGCATCACATACATTTCATCATCAAACCCGGAAATATAGGAGCGTGAATTACAAAGCACCACGCAATTTATACCATCACCACCCATTACCCACATAGATGCGGTACCTGCAAGGTTTCCCGAGTGGTACCACGACCCTGAAAACAGAGAGCTGTGGTTACATCTCCACCCAAGAGCATATCTGTTATAAACAGAAGATGGCGTAAGCATAGTAGTCCTGGTTGAAGGAGTAATAATATCCGCTATTTTGCCTCTGCCATCTATATGGAACATAAGTTTCATCATCTCCTCCACCGATGCAATTACCCCTCCTGCTGCAGCAATAACATCCATGGGGTTTCCATATCCGTTCATCCCGTCTTGTGAATAATAGACCACCTCGTTTGCTCTCCTCTGAGACCTGTCGCCCCCTACGTGGATATCCGTTACTCCCGCCTCTGCCAGCACCTCTTTGAGGAATACCTCATATCCCTTTCCTGATACCTTCTCAATAACCTTACCCAGTATCCCGAATCCCATATTATAGTAGCTATAGGATGTCCCCGGCTCCTTCTGGGTTGATTTAAGAACATAATCAATCCTTTGCGAAAGACTTTGACCGGAAAAAGATGACGTAAACATAGGATCAGGATCACTTGTCCAGCCGCTTGTATGCTCCAGTAGATGTCTTATAGTAACAGAGGCAGCTCTCTCTGTAACTCCAGTAAATTCTGAGGCCAGGATTCCTGATGTACCAAACACTTTCTGATCTAACGTCAACTTACCTCTCTCCATCAACTTCATAATAAATAGAGATGTAAATTGCTTTGACACACTGGCCAGTCTGTATAGGTGCGAAGGGGTGGCCCTTGTATCGGTTTCAGTAACTGCAAAACCGAGCCCGGACTTATATACAATCTCCTCATCCTCCGTTATAGCATATGATATCCCCGGAATAGAATACTTCTTCATAAATGAATAAAGTACCTGATCAAAGGCTTTCTCCCCGTTTTTAACCAGAATCTTATAATCTGCAGTCCTTCCTGACTCTGCTGTTACTTTCAATGTAACAGTTTGCGAAAAATCAAGCTGTCTCTTTCCGCTTTCAATTAAAGCTCCACTATAGGATATTGTTGCTGCAGGAGAGATAGAAAACCGGGGTGTAAGAGAGTTAAGAGAGATACCCTCAGGCAGAGTAATGAAAATTGTTCTATCTGCAATAACTCCCACTGCCTCAACAGTAAGCAGAGGATTCTCAGTTTTTGAAAAAGAGAACGAAGAGATTGAATTAAGGTTCGATTTTACCTTTGGCAGCTCCTCTTTAGAACAAGAGGCCAGCAAGAAGAGGACAAAAATTGCCACCTGCACAAATTTGAGCAGATGGCAATGTTTATTGAAGTTTTTCATCTATTTATATATATCAGCGGGCCATTTCAGCCTCAACGGCTTCCGGAGTATTTGGAAGGCGACTATGGCCGAGTAATCTAGAGCCGGTCTCAGTTACAAGAATATCATCTTCAATTCTTATACCTCCAAATGTATAATAATCCTCAAGTTTTGAGAAGTTGATAAACTCTTTATTTATTCCCTCACTCTTCCACTTCTCAATAAGTGCCGGAATAAAATAACAACCAGGCTCATTGGTAATAACATTTCCCGGACGGAGTGTTTTACCCATTCTAAGAGACTTCAGCCCAAACTGAGTTGCCCTTTTGTGAATTTCATCATAACCCACAAAGCTTTCACCAAGATCCTCCATATAGTGAACATCCAGACCCATCTGATGACCAAGACCGTGAGGCATAAAGAGCGCATGAGCTCCGGCTGCTACTGCCTCATCTACATCTCCCTTCATTAGACCGAGGTTTATAAGCCCCTGAGCAAGCACACGCACTGCAGCCAGATGAACAGAGGTGTATGTAACTCCCGGTTTAACTAATGCTGTTCCCAGATCATTTGCTGCTGATACAATATTATAAATATCCTTTTGCTTTTGTGTAAATTTCCCTCCGGAAGGAATTGTTCTGGTAAAATCCGATGCGTAATGCATGTTTGTCTCTGCTCCTGCATCCATCACGAGTAACCTTCCATCTGTAAGAGTCTGGTGGTGTGTGTGATTATGAAGCGTCTCCCCATTCTGAGAAAGAATTATAGGGAAAGATGGCATATATCCGTTTGATATTGCAATCCCCTCC
>CAZPRX010000082.1:0-6119 GCA_964588835.1 uncultured Muribaculaceae bacterium | reverse complement strand
CTGTACAGGAATAAGGTCGATTATATCACCATAGTCTGTTCCGGATCTCTTTTTAATCAACTCCGATAGTTGTTCTGCGCTGTATCTTACCTCCCATCTGTAGAAATTCACAGTCTCCTGATCATAATTGTTCAGAACCTGAGAGAGTACCTTCTTATCAGAAGTGTTGCAGAATGATTCTGGAGAGTTAAGTATCCAAACTCTTGCATTATCCTCTACGGTAAGATCCGGGATAGTGGTCTCAGTTTTACTGTCTCTCTGCTTTACAAGGTAAGGCATATCCTTCTCCTCCCAGCAATTATGAAACTCCTCAAATACACCGCCACAGCTCTTTGAATATCTGGCGTCACAGATTTTTCTGTCGTGCATAAGTAACTCTCCTCTTGTCTGTTCAATTGCAGCCCTTACAATTGCTGTTGAAGCTCTTGTAATACCCTGATATCTCTGACAATGGTCATCCGCACATATATCAAATCGCGTGTGGTCCTCTCTGTCATACCATTTAATCAGCTCTTCCTCGGTTTCAATCATTGTATTGTATTCAGAGCCTGACTGAGTAATCTCTTCATTTTTTTCAATCTGGGCAAGTAGCCACGACCTTGAAATCACAGCATGAGCCTTTAGCAACTCAATGGAAGCAGTTGCACTCATCTCGGATGAGATAACAGATGTGAGATACTCTTCCACACCCAGAATATTGATAGCAGTAACCTTTGAGTTCTCAACTATGAATTTCACAGATCCCCTGAATGATTGATTCTCCTTCCTCTCCCAGTGGAAATTAATACCGATGGTAACACCCCTTAACTGGAATGAATTTCTCACCTCATCGGCAGGTTCAAAAAGGAGCTCATCATATAAGGTTCCGTTCCACTCAACCTTTCCATTATTTTCAGAAACTTTTTGCAAGCCCGAATAGGTTCTTTCGTTTGAAAGATAACTGCCTGTAAAAAGGAAATCAATGCGCGGCTCAAACATAATGCCCACGCTTATTTTTGGTTCTCTCATCGCTGGAGTTTATTTGTGATTTGTTTTGCCAGACTTGCTGTCTCCTCAAAGGATATGCAGATCTCAGCCAGAATCTCTTTTATCTCTTTTGAAGTGATTTTATTAAAATCCTTCTCAAGCGGAGTAATAAAAACACCACCCAGATCAACAGATGCAGGGCTGATTAGAATATTAGCTTCCCCCTCTGCAAAATAGTGAGTGGGTCTGTGTTTGCTTCTTATAAAAATGGCTACGTTCCATTTGTTTTCACTATACCAGCAAAGTATGTTCATCATCGGCTCACTCTCACCCTCTTTAACTTCAAGCAGAGAGTAGATAAAGTTGAACAGAAGCTGAGTTTCAGCTAAGTCAGAAGACTCAATGATAAAAAGTCCGTTCAAGGCTTTTGTGGCCATAGATAATGACGTTGTACTGCTGCTGAATAGCAGCTCCATTGCCAGCGACTCCTTATGTGTCTCCAATGGGAGAAACCCTCTGTTCCCGGCCTGGAAATGAAAATGGTCCGGTGCGGAAGCTCCACACTTGGGACCATTATAAAACAATGTATAATCAGGAAGTTTCAACGCCAGATCCAGCATGGTTCCTATCTTCCCATAAATTTTCTGGTCAGTATGCGCCAGTAATGGAATAGTAAGATGTCTTGGAAAAATTGGGAATGGGTTTACGAGTATTGAGTAAGGGTTTTCCTTCTCCTCCAGATAAACATAATCAACCCCCTTCTGAACAGCCGGCCTGTTTGCAGCACAAAGAAAACATTTGCGCTCTTGTATAGACTTTGTGTCCACTTTTGCTGCAGATGAGACAATTCTGGCCGGGTTGAACTGAACCTTGAACGGGAATCCGTCCACTAAGACCTCTTTTGCAATAACCCCTTCAAGAGCTTTGTAGTTGTTACCCGCCTGCTCCCATGTTGTAAGCTGTTGCTCGAATAACTCTTCAGTTGCTTTAATATATGGCATCCCGGTAACTATTTCTTTTTATTTAGTTCAATGCGAGACTTAAACTCCCATGTGCGGATTCTGTCTTTGTAAGTATTGTGGGCGTTCATCTTAACAATATCAAGAGCTGCATCTGAGTTGCCGTCCCACCTTCTGCAATGGTAAAGAACATCATAAATCCTGCCTATCTGGTACTCTCTTGAAATGTTAAGACCAAGAGCATAGTCCTCACCATAACTTGTATTTGGTACTTTAACGGACCTCAGAACAGGGGTATAGAATGCTCTTGGGGCGCCCAGACCATTAATTCTGAGTGCATTATTTCTTCCGTTATCCGGAGTCCACTCCTTATGATCAATGATACCCGGAGCAATCATCTCCATGTTAAAGTTTGTCATCATATAAGTACCCACAACCATTGCGCAGTTTTGCTCATAGAACGAGTCAACAATCTTTTGAACTGTGTTTTCATCTGAATAGATGTCATCACTGTCCAGCTGAATTGCAAATTTTCCACACTTAGGATGATGTACACCGGCATTCCAGCAACCACCTATACCTAAATCTCTCCTCTCCGGAATAAGATGTATAAGTCTTTCATCTCCGGCAAATGCTTGAATTGCTTCATAAGTTCCGTCGGTAGAATGGTTGTCAATAACGATAAGATTAAATTTGAAGCTGGTTTTTTGTTTTAAAACAGATTCGATTGCATCTTTAACAGTCTTTATCCTGTTAAAAACAGGAATAATTACAGATGCCTCAAATTCAAAATTACCTTCGTTAAACTCTATGTGTTTAAATTCCGGCTTAAGATATGCACCCATCACCTTCAGGTGATCTGTACAGGCCTGCTCCATCTCTATCTGAACTGCTCTGTTTTTAGGATCTACATAGTCAAAAATCTTTTCACCCGATTTTCTTGTATCGTTTTCTACCTCAGTGTATAGATACTCATTAATATGCTCCAGACTTGCAACTTGTGACACCTTTAGTCTAAGATCGTAAAGGCCGGCAAATTTATAACCAGTTCCCATTTTTGCTGCAGCTGCCTTAAGGACATCAGTTTTGTAAATAAGTACCGAACCAAAGTTGAAATCATCCCTGAGACTTCCATCCTGGTATGTGATAACCGGATTTGCAATTCTCTTACCGTCAATAATCTGCCAGTGGTCTGCGTACACAAGTCCTGCCTGAGTGTCATCTGCAATCTTGAGCATTCTCTCCATTGCAAACATACCCATTACAAGGGTGGACTCCTTTTGATATATCAGCGTATATTCCGAATCTGATTTTTGTGCAATTTTTTTGATAGTTTCTGTAGATTTCAGAGAGTCAATTACCATTAATTCACACCCCTCAACCGGCACTGCTGAAGCGTCTGTTGCCAGTAAAAAAATCTTTCCTGCAATTTCAGTTTCCTTAAGTCCTTTGATTGTTTCAATTACCTGGGCTTTGTCTTGATATGGAACAAAGCAAGTTACTCTTTTTACCATTTTTTATACCTTTTTTTACTTAAACTATGAGGCCGCTAAGATACCTATTTGAGGTGAAAAGTACAAAAAACCGGCATTTAACCATAAAAAGAGTAATTTTGTCGTTTACATTCAAAAATGTACAGTTACGACTATATAATTGTTGGAAGCGGACTTGCAGGACTTTACTCGGCATACAGAGCATCCCGGTACGGAAAAGTAGCACTGATTACAAAGTCCGGAATACGTGAAAGTAACTCCTATTTTGCCCAGGGGGGGATAGCAGCTGTTACCGATGATGAAGATGCAACTGAATTCCATTTTGATGATACTATCGTTGCCGGAAGAGGACTAAGTGATCATAATGCTGTTGAAATACTGGTAAATGAGGGGCCCGAGAGAATCAAAGAGCTAATTGACGAGGGGATGGAGTTTGACATGAAAGACGGAGAACTTGCACTTGGGCTTGAGGGTGGTCATCACAAAAGAAGAATCCTTCATGCTGGTGGAGATGTTACCGGCAGAAGAATTACAGACTTTATGATTAATAAGGTCTCAGAAAATCCTAATATTACAATTTTTGAGAACCTTGCAGCAATCGAAATCTTAGCAGAAGATGGTATATGCTGCGGAATCAGGACATGGAATCTCAAAAAGGGTGAAGAGAGAATTTTCAGCGGCAGCTTTACAATCTTTGCAACAGGCGGTGCATCGGCAATCTATACAAATACCACAAATCCATCAACCTCTGTGGGTGACGGAGTAGCCCTGGCTTATAGAGCGGGCTGCCTTGTGGCCGATATGGAGTTTATTCAGTTTCACCCTACAGCTATACACACAGAGGAGGATAAGTCATACCTTATCAGTGAGGCAGTGAGGGGAGAAGGGGCATATCTGCTAAACAGCAAAGGCGAGAGGTTCATGGCCGATATTCACGAAAATGCAGAGCTGGCACCTCGCGATATCGTTGCAAGATCTATTTACAAACAAATAAGACTAGAGAAAGATCCTTTTGTTTATTTGACCTTAAACCACATTGATCCAGAAAAAATCAAATCCCGGTTCCCAAATATTTTTGCAAAATGCGCCTCGCTGGGGATTGATATGCTGGACAAGATTCCTGTCGCACCTGCAGCTCATTATATGGTAGGTGGTGTAAAGACTGATCTTGACGGCAGAAGTTCTCTTCACAATCTCTATATTTGCGGGGAGCTGGCCTCTACCGGGGTTATGGGTGCAAACAGACTTGCTTCTAACTCTCTTCTTGAATGTCTGGTCTTTGGATACAGGGCTGTTGAAAGGAGCCGTACAGAGGAAAAATCACAATCATTGACATTGTGTTCTGAAAAAAATACAAATTCATTCCGTATTGATCACAGTCGTGAAGCAGAATTTAGTGTTCTCAGTAAAAATGTGGCAGAGATATTGACTAACCATGCAGGGATTATTCGCAATGAAAAGTTGCTGCATGACGGATTGTTCAAACTGGAGATGGAGAGAATAATGTATGTAAGGGAAAACAATGAGATATTTGATCTGGTGGGTGAGAATCTTATTATTGTAGCCGAACTGATTATCAAATCGGCTCTATCCAGAAGGGAGAGCCGAGGCGGACACTACAGAGAGGATTTTCCTGCGGAGGACGATAAATATATTCATCATATTGTTCAGCAAAGCGGTAAGAACATAACATCCCTGCCTGTTGACATTAGAACTATCTGAAATTATGAAAAGAGATTCTTTGATTGAAAAAATTATTGATCTGGCTATAGAAGAGGATGTGCATAGTGGGGATATAACAACTAATTCGCTCATCCCGGAGGAGACTCTTGCTGTTGCAGAGATGACTGCAAAGTCGGATGGTGTTATCTCGGGTCTTGAAGTGGCAAAAATGGTTTTTGAAAAATTTGAGAAAAATATAAAATGGGAATCTCTTGTGGACGAGGGTAGCCTCGTCAGGAGAGGAGAGAAGATTGCCAGGATTGAAGGGGGCTACAGAACACTTTTGACCGCTGAGAGAACTGCCCTTAACATACTTCAGCGAATGTCCGGAATAGCCACAGCAACATCTCAGTATGTAGCAGAGTTAGCAGGAACAAAAACCCAGCTACTTGATACCAGGAAGACAGCACCGGGGATGAGAATTCTCGATAAAATGGCTGTAAAAGCCGGAGGAGGAAGGAATCACAGAATGGGACTTTACGACATGGCTCTTATCAAGGACAACCACATAAAGGTGGCCGGAGGAATTGCTGAGGCGGTGAGCGAGGTGAGGGCATCTGCTCCTGATTTAAAAATTGAGGTTGAGGTGACAAATCTTGAAGAGACACAGCAGGCAATCGATGCAAGGGCAGACATAATTATGCTGGATAATATGAGCAATGAACTGATGGAGGCTGCTGTAAGGCTGATTAACAAGAGGGCTGAAACAGAGGCTTCAGGGAATATGAACCTGGCCAGAATCAAGGAGGTTGCTAAAACAGGAGTGGATTATATAAGTGTGGGTGCTCTGACCCACTCTGTAACCGCTCTGGATATAAGTATGAACATTGTACCACACAAATGATTTTGAAGAGATGACAACTGAGAGCATTGTGAAAGAGATAGAGAGGCTCAAAAAAGAGAAAAACGCAGTAATACTCGCACACTATTATAGCCGACCGGAGATTCAGGATGTTAGCGATTTTCTGGGAGATTCACT
>CAZPRX010000081.1:0-6121 GCA_964588835.1 uncultured Muribaculaceae bacterium | reverse complement strand
TCGTATCAGTAAAGGAGAGAACAAGGGAGATAGGTACAAGAAAAGCGATAGGTGCAAACTCAAGAACAATTAAGCAGCAATTTCTGTTTGAATCAATTGTGATAGGACAGATAGGAGGGCTTATGGGTATAATTCTGGGTATAATTATCGGAAACCTTACGGCTTTGATAATGAAGAGCCCGTTTGTAATGCCATGGCTATGGATGTTTATGGGTGTGGTAGTTTGCCTGATTGTAAGTATTCTTTCCGGCTACATACCTGCAGTCCGGGCATCAAAACTGGATCCTATAGAGGCACTCAGATACGAGTAATTCTCCTAAATTCTACTTAAGCCTGAAATTATACGTAATAGTTCCCTCCTGAACAACAGGGGCAGAGGAGCTGAGATTAAACTTTGCCTTGAGAGCTGCACGTTTTGAGGCATCCCATAAAGTTTTATTCTGAACAGTTGTTCCGGGTGCACCGGGAGTAGCATCAATTACACTTCCGTATTGATCTACCTTAATTTTTACAACAACCTTTCCTGATGCGTTTACAGAATAATCAGGTTCCGGAAGATTACCCATAAGACTTCTTCCGGCCAGCCTGGCAGAGGGCTCGCCCTCTACTGCTCCTATCTGTGTATTACCCTCGGCATGACCTCCGGAGAGACTTTCTGAAATCTGTTTGGCGACTTGAGGGTCAGTAGTGTTTTGGTTTTTTGCACTTGGGAAAAGCGCTCTGTTATCGATCTTTGGTTTGGGAGGTTCGTAATGCTCAACATCCCCCTGTTCGCCAGATGTTGCCTCAGCTCCGGTATTAGCTCTTGTTCCCTGCATCGCAGCCTCAGATCGCTGAACAAGTTTCACCTCGTCATCAGGTCTTGGGTTTTCAACTCTGGGTTCGTGCCCGCTCTTTACCTGGATAGGTTTAGGTGGCTCCATCTCAAAATCTATCTCAATTCCGGTCTCTGCAGGAGGAGGGTAGATTACCTTAAACCCTGAAGAGAAAAGCATTGTCATTGCCAGAATATGCACACCAACTGTTAAGCCAGCTCCAATAATCTTGGCTCTGGCCTCTTGTGGGGTATCATTTTTAGGTACTTTTGACATTTCAATAGATTTCTTTCCGTTAAATTGATTTATTATTCTGCAGCTGTAGCAAGTATTATTCTGTACTGATTTCTTTTTGCAATATTCATTACATTGACAACTTGTTCCATTGGTACACTCTTGTCAACGTGCAGTGATATAGTAGGTTCCTCTCTATCCATAAGCTCCTGCTGAATCTGTGCTTCAATATCATTATAAGCAACAGGTGTATTTTTCCCGTTTATGTGGAAGGAGAATGTATTCGAAGCCTGATAGTGTTTTATTGATATACTGACCATCGGTTTTGCAGCTACCTGATTAGTACTCTTTGGAAGCAGAAGCTTAAGAGCATTGGGATTGACCAGTGTAGATGTTACAAGGAAGAAGACCAGCAAAAGGAACACAATGTCAGTCATTGACGACATGTTAAATGAAGGGTCTACTTTTGAACGACGTTTGATTGCCATCTTTTACTTTATTTGCCTGCAGGTTCGTGCAGAAGGTCCATGAATTCGATTGTATTACTCTCCATTTTGTACACTATGTTGTCAATTCTTGCAACAAGATAGTTGTAACCAAAATATGCTGTAATACCCACTATAAGACCTGCCACAGTTGTAACCATTGCAGTGTAAATACCGCCCGAGAGCAATGTAATGTCAACGTTGCTGCCTGCCTGAGACATGTTGTAGAAAGCCTGGATCATACCTATAACGGTACCCAGGAATCCAATCATAGGTGCGCCCCCGGCGATGGTTGCGAGCATTGGCAGACCCTTTTCAAGTCTTGACACTTCAACATTACCCATGTTCTCAACAGCAGTCTGGATATCGCTAAGTGGTCTTCCAATTCTCTCGATTCCCTTTTCAATAAGTCTTGCAATAGGGGTCTCCTGAGTCTGGCACAGATTGATTGCTGCCTTAATTTTACCTTCGTGAATGTAATCATGAATGTTCCTCATGAAGTTCTCATCTATCTGAGATGCTTTTCTTATTGCCCACCATCTCTCTCCGAATATATAAATGGTGAGTATGGATAGTAACAAAAGAGGAATCATAATCCATCCACCTTTAAGGGCCATATCAATAAGTGAAAAGGAGAGCTCCTCTTTAACAGGAATAACTGCCTGAACTACTGTCTCTGCGGCATCTTGTGCCAGTGCTGCCAAAATTGTCAAGGTCATAATTAATTCTTCGTTTTATCTATAGTACGCAAAAATACAACAATTGGGCCATTTTTCTAACAGCCCAATTGCAAAATTCTAAAAGTTATCAATTTCGTGATTCTTCGTGATCTTTGTATTTGGCAAATCTGCCTCTCCCTTTTGGATGGACATTATCAGGTCTTGGCCATGGCCATCCACCAAACTCGGTTTCACGGTAGTCTTCAAATGCCTTAAAAATCTCCTCTTTTGTATTCATAACAAAAGGGCCATATTGAATAACTGGCTCATTAACAGGCATCCCCTGAAGGAGAACAATAAGATTCTCATCTGATACGCCTGTAATTTCTATCTCTGCATCAGGAATAACTTCTATAGCAAAACCTGCATTAATCTCAGTGCCGTTAACTAAAATGCTGCTACCTCTGTAAAAATACAATGTCCTTACTACCCCCGGATTTGCGGGAGAGATTCTAAAACGTGCTTGATTTTTTAATTTAATGGTGAGCATCATTACTTTATTCTCAGGAAAGGCAGCCCATGAATCAGGTGCAGGATCAGGTGCTCTTTTGCCATCAAATTCTCCTGCTACTATATCAATTTCTGCAACGTTGTTTACTCCGTTTGAGGTTGTGACTTTAGGAATATCTTCAGACCAGAGCATTTTGAAGTGTGGTTCAACAAATTTTCTTGCTTTAGGCAGATTTAACCACACCTGAAAAAGTTCAGTGTGGTTTTCTCCATTTTCGTTAAGCAATGGAAACATCTCAGAGTGTTGAAGTCCGGAGCCGGCTGTCATCCATTGTACATCACCCTCTCCGTATCGTCCTGCCTGCCCGTGGGAGTCTGAGTGGTCAACAAAACCTGTTTTAACAATTGTTATTGTCTCAAATCCTCTGTGTGGATGAACAGGGAATCCCGGGACCTTGTCTCCATGGTACATTCTCCAGCCATCTTTAGGGGTGAAATCACTTCCGATGTTTCTTCCCTCAAGAGAGGTAACAGGCTCCATTCTCTCATTCCCTGCCGGATACAAATCGAGATGGTGAGCACAAAAAATAAATGGGTTTCTTACCGGCCACTGAGGACCCAGTGGTGTTTTCTTTAATATAATATTCTTACTCATTCTGATTTGGTTGATATACCAAATCTACCAAATTTCTCGCAGATTCTGATAATTTTACCTCTGCTTTTACCTCTGATTTCTCCTTTTCACTTATTACCTCTTTTACCCATAACCTCTCCGCAAGCAGATTGTAATATTCTTTCATCTCCTCTTTAAGTGTATAGTCCGGATTGAAGTTACGGGCGCCTCTTCTTGGAGAAGGAACTATGCTGGCCAGGAATATTGATTCATTAATATTCAGCTGGGAGGGCTCTTTGTCGAACCAGAACCTCGAAGCTTCACGGATGCCGTATATACCCGGTCCCCACTCAATAATGTTCAGATATACCTCAAACATCCTCTCCTTAGGTATAAGCCGGTTATTCTCAATAATCCATACCATAAGCATCTCCTCAAACTTTCTTGCAAGAGTTTTGTGTCTGCTCAGGTATACGTTTTTAACGAGTTGCATTGAGATGGAACTTCCTCCCCTTGCAAACCGGCCCTTCTTAATGTTTTCTACCATGGCGCCCCTGATACCCTCGGGGACAAAACCGTTGTGGTGTAAAAAGCCACCATCCTCTGATTGTAAAACAGCCATTTTAAGATAGGGCGAAATGTTGTCGATAGGTGTAAATGACGGGTTTCCTCTTCCCACAGCAAAACTTCTTACTGCAACTCCTTTTTCGTATACAGTATGGATAAAATCTTCGTTCATTAAACGAAGATTTGCCCTGCCCATCTGTGTAATCCTGAAACTACTCCCTTTTAGGCAGGACTCAAGTTTCAAGCTGTCTATGTTTGACATATCAAGGTTAAGTCTGAATCTGTAATCTAAAGATCCCTCTGTCTTTATTCCGTCCAGCCCAAGGAAAAGACCAGAAGGCAGAGACGAGAATAATTCCTGAGCATCTTTTATTTGTTTACTTAACGAAGCTGAAAAAATCCAGTCGCTCTTTTTTTCAATCTTTATCCATGGAGATACCTCAATCTGATTCACCTTGATAACTGAAGAGGAGTCCAGCTCGGCATAATTGTTCCCTATATTGATGCTATAAGCAATCCGGCCACTTTCAATAGAGACGGTTTCTGGTGAGATTCCGGTGTGAAACAGCGTGACAGATGATGCTTCTGCCTTCCCCGAGAAGTTAATAACCTCCTTATGTAAATTATTTGCTTTTATATCTAGAGAGAGGGTGTCAAACATTAGTTTTGCACTCCATCTGTAGTTAAGAAAAGGAACTCTGAACATTGAACTGTCCTTTGGAACAAAAATGGCAGAAACGCTTCTCTCTTTGTCGCTGAGAGAGCCCTCTGCCGATAATCTCTCCATTGAACCGTTTTCATCAGTAACAATAAGTGATGTGTATTTGTCGTCCTTTACAGATGACTCCAGCAGTGTTATTTTAAGTTTGTACTCCTTGTTAGAGTAGGAGAGGTATACATTTGATAATTTTGCCTGTGATGGCATAAGGTCAAGAAACAGACTAAAAAGAGAGGAAGCCAGGGCTGAATAATCTCTTTCATGTAAGGTGTCCGTATTTTGCTCTTTTTCAGTAGAATCTCTCCCAAGAGAGTATAGAAAATCAAAGTTTGAAGTGCTCTCTTTTTTGATAAATGTGAGACCTGATTCTTCAAGTTCCAGATAGTTCAGGTCTGGTCTTAGAAATAGTAATCTAAAAGGATTAAGACGTGCTACTATTTTTCTTGCCCTTAGAAGAGTGTCTGCGCCTTCTGGTGTTACTGACAAATCTGAAATCTCAATCCCGGCTAGTCCTGACATACTCATTTTCTTGTAGCTGATTACAAGACCGTATCTTTTTTCAAGTTTGTCAATCTTACTATTTGCAACTGCACGAACAACAACTCCCCTTAAAAGCAGAACTGAAAGGAGAACCAGGATAATTCCCGCTATAAAAATGGCTTTCTTCTCTTTTTTCATAAAAGATATAAAAGATATCCCGCAATGGCACCCCCGACTACTATAAATGCACTGTTGATTTTTTTAAACCTGAATATTACTGCAAATGAGAGAAGTGCGATAAGTGTACTTCTCCAGTCAGTGAGTGCGTCCATACCCATTTTAATGCAAACAGTAACAATTACCGCCACTGAAGCTGCATTAACCGCATCAAGAAAAGCTGTGAATATTTTTGACCTCTTAAGTCTCGGAAGAATGGGGTTAAGTAGTGCAACAAATAAAAAAGAGGGGAGGAAAATGCCGATTGTGGCTAGTAAAGAACCCGACACGCCTCCCATTTGCCATCCGATAAAGGTGGCTGTAGAGAGTACAGGACCAGGCGTAAATTGGCCTGCAGCAACAGAATCAATAAGAACCTCACGAGATAAAAGCCCTGTTGAGACAAGTTCGGCATCAAGGAAAGCGAACAGGACGTACCCGCTGCCGTAAAGGAGTGCTCCGGTCTTGAAGAAAATCAAAAAAATCTGAATCCCGGGGATTATTGTAAGCGTTTTCTCTTTTGCTTTATCTCCAAGGTGTAGTAGTATCCCCACTCCACCCGCAGCAAAAAGGGCATAAATCTCATTTACACCTAATAAGGTTGCAACAAGCACTGCTATGCCCATAAATATGAGCATACTATTTTTAAATGCCTTTTTACCTAACGGAATTGCTGCATTTGCAATAATTGCAATTACGGCCGGCTTTATTCCCGATATAAACCTCTCTGCGTCAGGTAGAGTTCCGTATTGCTGGTAGAGCCATGCAATTACACCTGTTATTAAGACTGCAGGAGCAATAAATGATGCTCCTGCGACAAAGAG
>CAZPRX010000080.1:3056-6134 GCA_964588835.1 uncultured Muribaculaceae bacterium | reverse complement strand
CAAATGGAAGTTTCCAATATTGAAAAAGTTGTTGTCCGGAATGCCATTGACAGTATCCTTATTGCAAACCCTTCAATTGCCGATACTGCATTGCTTACTGCCGGAGTAAATCAGGCGGCACAGCAGTGGAAAGCAGAATTCGGCACACCTGAGGAGTTTGTTCAATTCTGTATTGCAAATTATGCAGCCACTCCTGAAGTAAGGAGGGAGTTGTTTAACAAATTATCAGTTGCATTTGAAGCAGTCTGGGGAGGTTACAATAAGATGAATGTAGAGCTTAAGAAGCCGATGCATCTTGATGGTGATCCACTTACACAAGCAGATTACATTCTGGGGGCTTACGATCCCTCAAGCCACCTCTCAGAAGATCTGTACAACAATAAAATAGCATTCATGACTATACTCAACTTCCCATTCTTCACCCTTCAGGAGAAGGAGGAGATGGGCGAAAACTGGAGCAGGCTTGAATGGGTTTATGCAAGGATGGGGGATGTGTTTACTCCCGACCCTCCCGCCTCTGTTAAACAGCTTGTGGCAGATGCTGAGGCTGTTGCAGAGAGTTATATTGCAGATTATAATATCATGATGGGAAATCTTGTTACCGAGGATGGAAGAAAGTTATTCCCTGCAGATATGGTTCTGCTAAGTCACTGGAATCTGAGAGATGAGATTAAATCAAACTATGCAGCTGTTCCTGATAATATTGAAAAGCAGAGAATGATACTAAGAGTTATGCTGCATATCGTTGAGCAGACTATTCCCAAGAGTGTTATAAACAGCAATCAATACGACTGGAAACCATATTCTAATAGTATTATTGTTGATGGAAAACAGACTGAATCAGTGCCGGAAGGGGAGAGACGCTACGAAGTTCTTCTCCAGCAGTTCCGCGCTCAGCAGCAGGTTGATAAATACTCTTTTGCTTATCCCGATGCCATCAGCAGAGCTTTTGACGGGGCTATGCAGATAAGAGTTGATGATATTGAACAGATGTTCACAGAATACATTAGCTCTCCAAAAGTTGCTAAGGTTGCAGCCATGATAAGTGAAAAACTTGGCAGGCCACTTGAGCCGTTTGATATTTGGTATGACGGCTTCAAATCCAGGAGCTCTATATCTGAAGAGGCTCTTACTGCAAAAACAAAAAGCCTCTTTCCTAATGCAGAGGCTTTTGACAAGGCTATCCCATCAATGCTTAAGAGGTTTGGTTTTCCTGCCGCTAAGGCCGATGAGCTGGGAGATGCAATAATTGTTGAAGCAGCGAGGGGTTCGGGACACGCCTGGGGTGCCTCAACAAGGGAGGAGCTTGCAAGACTCAGAACCAGGCTATCAAAAGGAGGAATGGACTACAAAGGTTTCAACATCGCTGTTCACGAACTGGGGCATAATGTTGAGCAAACTATTAGTTTGAGAGACGTTGATTATTATATGCTAAATGGCGTTCCAAACACAGCATTTACTGAGGCAAACGCATTTGTTTTTCAGAAGAGAGATTTACAATTGCTGGGATATTCAAATAGCGACCCTGAACAGGCAAAGATGACTGAACTTGATATTTTCTGGGGATCTTACGAGATAATGGGAGTTGCCCTGGTAGATATTAATGTATGGAAATGGATGTATGCAAATCCGGATGCCGATGCAAAGATGCTTAAGGAGGCTGTGATTAGTATTTCAAAGGATATCTGGAATAAATATTACAAACCGGTTCTGGGTGGTGAAGATTTGCCTCTACTGGCGATATATTCTCACATGATTAATACCCCTCTTTACCTTGCTAACTATCCTCTGGGACACATTATTGAATATCAACTGGAGAAATTCTATAAAGGCAAGGATTGGGCAAAAGAGGTTATGAGAATCTACTCGATAGGAAGCGTTGCACCACAAAAGTGGATGATGGAGGCAACAGGCGAGAAGATTTCAACTAAACCTATGTTGGAAGACTAAATAAATTACGGATTATAGCGGCGGGACTGCCAGGTGTCCCGTTCGCTTAATCTTTTCTCCATTAAGCGATGAAGTTCTGTATAGCGGATTGTCCCCCATGGCATGTGATTCAGGAACCTGGGCGGTACTTCGCCTGCGAATCTTTCAATATGAATATTTGGTTTGAGTAGCTCCAGAAAATCGATAAAGAAATCGATGTACTCACCCATCGTAAATTGCACAAAATCGTCCGGGGATTCTGCAAATTCACGTTCCATATATGTTCCCTTAACAATTTGAAGTTGGTGAAACTTAATTGAATTAACGGGCATTTTGTTAATCTCTTCTGCCATTGCCAGCATCTCACTTTTAGATTCACCCGGAAGGCCAAATATGAAATGGGCGCCCTGATCGATACCTCTGGCAGCAGTCTTTTCTATGGCTGCTAGAGTGGTTTCGTAATCGTGTCCTCTGTTTATTCTTTTCAGAGTCTTGTTGTATACAGACTCAACTCCATATTCAATAATCACAATTTTCTCTTTAGACAGTTCTGCAAGCCAGTCCAGCTTTTCATCGTCAATACAGTCCGGTCTTGTCCCCAGCACAATACCTTTTACCTCAGGATGTGAGAGGGCTTCGGCATACCTCTTTTTAAGTGTCTCCAGAGAGGCGTATGTATTTGAGTAGGGCTGAAAATATGCAAGATATCCTGCGGCGCTGCGATACCTGTTTTTATGGAAGGCGATTCCCTCTTCAATCTGCTGGATAATCGGTTTATCAGGAGTAGAGTAAGATGGGTGGAATGCATCATTATCGCAATAGGTACATCCGCCGATTCCTGCCGACCCGTCTCTGTTAGGGCAGGTAAAGCCGGCATCTACAACAATTTTTTGCAGCCTGGTTCCGTATCTCTCCCTGAAATACCCTACAAAAGAGTTGTATCGCTTACCCTCTCTAAAAAGTGGCATTGATTTGTCCACTACATTCTGATTTTTACAATAGCTTTCTTTAGAGTCCCGTTTCCAATCAGCGGAGCGTGTGCATCGTGAGTGAAAATTACTGCCATATTCATTTCACCCAGGCTTACGAAGTTTTCCGGCTCTTCGTCAAGATAGGCCACATCGTTTTTCTGGTCATATGGAATATTGT
>CAZPRX010000080.1:0-3046 GCA_964588835.1 uncultured Muribaculaceae bacterium | reverse complement strand
TTGTCTCCCTGGCATCTGCTTCTGTCTCTTATACCTATAGTCTCAGTGCCCTTCAGAACAATATGTATGTCTATGTATGTGTCGTGAACTTCAAGCTTGGGAATCTCGTTGTCTTTACACTCTCCTTCCCAGATTTTTACATAGATGTCTCTTCCATCTATCTCATACTCACCTGGTTTCATAGATAAAAGATCAGTTCTTCCAATGTATTTGAATGCCCTTTCAAACAGGGGATGGAGGGATGTATATCTTTCAAATCCTTTTAGTGAATCTACTATCATTCTTCCTTATATTTTGCACAAATATAATATCTTTGTAAGGATTAACTAACCCCAAATTGTCATGTCTACATCTATCAGGCACATCCTTAGAATTTTATCGATATTTTCATTTTTATTAATTTTTAACGGTAATGCAAAAGCAAATTTCGACGGGAAGCGAGAGTGGAGAGCTGTCTGGATTGCGACTGTTAACAATATTGACTGGCCTTCATCACCAAATTTGACAGCAGATCAACAGAAAAAGGAGTTGATTCAGATGCTGGATTTATACAAAAGCATGAATTTTAATGCAGTAGTATTACAGGTAAGACCTGCCGCTGATGCTTTTTATAAACCGGGACTGGAACCTTGGTCTATTTATCTGACAGGTGATCAAAAAAAGGCTCCTGTCCCATTTTATGATCCTCTTGCGTTTGCTATTAAAGAGGCGCACAAAAGAGGAATGGAACTTCATGCCTGGCTGAATCCATACAGAGTTAGTCAAAATGTGGATAACATAAAAGATATGTCACCTGATCACATTTACAGAAAGAAACCATATCTTTTTGTTAAGCACGGGCGGAGACTATATTTTGACCCGGCCTATCCTGAGACAAGAGAGTTTCTTACAAGTGTTATTAAGGACCTGGTAACCAGATATGATCTGGATGGTGTTCATTTTGATGACTATTTCTATCCAAATAATGATTTTTCTGACGAGTCTTCTTTTGCAAAGCACAACAGAGGCTATAAAAGAGAGGATAAAATGGCCTGGAGAAGGGAAAATGTGGATATAGTTGTAAAGATGCTTCGGGATACTATCAAGTCAATTAAACCTTTCGTGAAGTTCGGAATAAGTCCTTATGCCGTATGGAGAAACAAGGCAGAGGATCCAAGGGGCTCTGAGACAAGAAGCTTTGGCTACACAAACTATGATCATCTTCATGCAGATATTCTTAAGTGGATGGAGGCAGGCTGGCTTGACTATATTCTTCCTCAACTCTACTTTAACATCGGATACCCTGCTGCCGACTTCAAGATACTTGCCCAGTGGTGGAAAGACTACTCTGCCGGCACTCCTGTTTACGGAGGACTCGGCACTTACAAACTAGACAAGAACTCCAAGGTTGAGGCATGGAGAAGTGCTGAAGAGATAAGAAAGCGGGCAGAGATGTTAAGGGGAATACCTGAATATCACGGGGTATGCTACTTTAGTGCAAAGGATATGAAAAGAAATACACTTGACATTAATAAGGTTCTGACGGAACTATATCCTTCACCTTCAATAACACCATCTTTGAGAGGATTTGAAACAACTCCTCCTCTGCCACCACTTCAAACCGGAATAGTAATAAGACAGGGAAAAATTCATCTTGTATGGAGCGGGGACCCTCTTCCTGAGGGAGACGCTCCACTTTCAGAGATTAATTCTGACAGGGCGTATTATTATTTAGTGTATAAGTTTAAGAAGGGTGCTACACCGGACTTTAATAAGGGAGAGGCAATAGTTGCTCTTACAGGAGAGACATCACTGGTAATTGATCATAAAGGAGAGTACGAATATTATGTATCTGCCCTGGACAGACTATATAATGAGAGCATTGCTGTGAAATTTAGCGGATTACAATAAATCATAATCATAAAAAACCCCAACTCATGAAAAAATTATTACTAGTCTTCTCCATTGCAGCTATCATGTTTGGCTGTTCGGGCGAGAGTAAAAAAGAGAAGATTGAGAGTAAATTCTCAGAAGTCTTCAACAGCGTAAAGGAGGAGTTTGCTCCGGACAGAAGGTCAAAAACATTTGAAGGAAAACTGGAAGTTTCTGATAAAGGAGACACAATTATCCTCAGAGGCTCTACTACTGAATTACAGGCAAAAGAGGCTCTTATTGCCAGATTGGCTGAGGCGGGAATTGAGGCTTTGGACAGTATGACAACGCTTCCTCATCCGGCTTTGGGTGACAAAATTTATGGTGTTACAAATCAATCTGCCATAAATTTCAGATATACTCCTAATTATTCTAGTGAGTCAGCTACTCAAACTATTATGGGAGCTCCACTCCAGATTCTTGAAAAGAGGGGTGGCTGGACCAGGGCTATCACACCTGAGGGTTATATTGCCTGGGTATCATCAGGAAGTATTGCATACATGAATGAGGCACAGTTCAATGAATGGAGGGCAGCAAAGAAGGTGATTATAACTACTCATTATACACTGTTTCGCGCCGGTGCTTCTGAAAGGGCCGATGTTGTTGCCGATGGTATAATGGGTAATATTGTAAAATTTGTTGCAGCTGCCGGGTCTTATGTAAAAGTTGAACTTCCGGACGGAAGAGAGGCTTTTGTACCGGTTGCACATACAGCAGATTTCTCAAACTGGCTTGCATCAAGAAATCCTTCGGCTGAAAACATTCTGGCTACAGCAAGACAATTTGTTGGATTCCCATACTTGTGGGGTGGAACATCTATTAAGGCAATGGACTGTTCCGGATTTACAAAAACTGTATATTTCCTTAACGGAGTTATTCTGGAAAGAGATGCTTCACAACAGGCAAAGACAGGGGAGGATGTAGAGATTACCGAGGACTTTGGGAATCTATTGCCCGGCGATTTGCTTTTCTTTGGTTCAAAAGCTACAGAAGAGAAGCCTGAGAGGGTTACTCATGTGGGAATACACATAGCAAACGGGGAGTTTATCCATGCAGCCACATCTGTAAGAATTAATTCTCTTCTTCCTGATGCCGGTAACTATTATGAAGGTTCAACAAGACTGGTAAGAGTAAG
>CAZPRX010000079.1:0-6466 GCA_964588835.1 uncultured Muribaculaceae bacterium | reverse complement strand
GCGAACGTAGTGAGCGAGGAGGAAAAACTCCGGAAGTTATGCGGATACTCTGTGAGTGCAGGAACATTACATGTTAAAAAAATCTCCTCCTCAACGCCATAACTATTGAGGAGGAGAACTAAAAATGTAAAGCTTAAACGTCTGTTTATCTCCTTTTATTAGGCACATCAAGCCCAAGCTGAGGATTCTTATCAGAAGACCTTCCAAGTACAAAAGAAACTGCTATTGCAATAATCGAAAGCAGTATGAAGAAATACTCTGCATTTACTGCGGAGCGAATACCTGCCTGTACAGGGTCAGTAATTGACTCTGTTGTCCGGGATATTATAATACCTACGACTATAGGCACCAGCAACATTCCCATATTTTGAATCCAATAAATGAGAGAGTAGGCAGTACCCAGATTCTTCTCAGGAATTATCTTAGGGACAGATGGCCACATAGCAGCAGGAACCAGCGCATATGCCACACCCATTATTGCTATACCTACATAGCCGAATGCCGGTATACCGGGAGCAAAAGCAATAATAAGATGCGAAACAAGCACAAGGAAAGAACCCAGTATCATAAATCTTGTTGCCTTACCCTTTGAATCTACAAGCGAACCAAAGATTGGGGTAAAAATCATTGTTGAGAAAGGGATCAGAGAGACCATCAATGAAGCAATCTCGCTGTCAATTTCAAATCTCGGGATGATGATTGTTGTAGCAAATCTTCTGAAAGAGATTATACATGCATAGAAGAATACACAAAGAAGAGATACCAGTATAAAATGTTTGTTACCAAGAATTTTGAAGATATCTGAGAACTTAAATTTATCCTCTTTAACAGCTTGTGTATTGTTTCTTCTTGCCTCATCAGCAGTCTGTCTGTCAAGTTTACTATCCATAATCAGGAAAAATCCCCAAAGTGCAATAGCAATAGTCATTAGTATTAGCCCTACTGCAGCAGGTTTGCTGGTCTCAGAAAAAGGGACAAAGCTTTGTTCAATATTAACCAGCCTTGGAACAACAATCAATGCTGTAGCGGTACCCAACCTTGCCAATGCCAGTTGCAATCCCATAGCCAGAGCCATCTCCTTGCCTTTAAACCATTTGGCTATTGATCGTGTAACCGCAACTCCTGCAATCTCACTACCCAGACCAAAAATTGCACATCCTGCATATGCAAGAGCCAGCGATGGTTTGGTAAAGAATTTGCCCAGCCAGATAGCCATAGAGCTTTGAGAAAAACTCTCTGAAATTGCATATACAACAATTATTGATCCTATAACCATCAGCCCCACAAAGAGAGACCCGGTTATCCTTACGCCCCATTTATCAAGGAGCATACCGCAAATCACAAGTCCTCCCCATACACAGAGTAGTGAATAGGCTCCACCATAGAAACCATAATCACTGATATTCCATCCTAGGGCAACCATGTCTGGATTCTGGAAAATATGGGAGATTGTTGTAAAGAGGTCGTCGAAGAAATATGATGCAAACATGGGAATTGATAATGTTAGCAACACTATCCATCTGGCACTCTTTGAATCTTTCAGTAGTTTTAATGCTGAATTCATTAGGTAAATTTTATGGGGTTAATATTAATATCTATTTTTCTATGTTAGGCAATTCAAGACCATAACCTTTCTTCTTGTCTTCTGCTTTAAGCCATATAGCCAGCACAAAAGCAAAAACACCCAGTGATGCAAAAATCAACATAGGAACAGTATAATCATACTCCAAAGGATTCATTACACCCTGATTTGTTTTTGCAAGAGAAAAACCAATAAGCATTGGGAACACCATTAGTCCTATATTCTGAATCCAGAAAACGACTGAATATGCACTACCTAGATATCTGTTCTCAACAAGCTTAGGAACCGAAGGCCACAAAGCAGCAGGAACAAGTGAAAAACTAACTCCCAGCAAAACTATTGCAGAATAGGCAACAGGTTTTGTGAAAAGGGCATCCGGTGTAAGTGCAAACACAAGGTGACATGCAGTCATCAAGATAGCACCAAGCATCAGCATTGTTGCACCTTTACCTTTTGTATCAAGAAATCCCCCGAGCAGTGGTGTTAATACCATTGCACCCAGCGGGAAGTACGAAAAAATATCACTCGCATCCGTATTTGAAATACCCAGTCTGCACTCCAGCATGTTTGCTGCAAATTTCTGGAACGGGAAAATTGCAGAATAATACAATACACACAAACCGGATACTATAAGGAACGTTTTGCTTGTAAACAGAATTCCCAGGTCGCTGATTTTGAAAGGTTCTTCAGGCTCATCACCCCTTTCGCCCAGCTGTTTCTCAAGTTTTTTGTCAAAGAAGTAGTAAGCCGAAAAACAAATAAGACCTATTAATAAAAGGATAACAACAAAAAGCACAGGTGCACTTAGTTCTGAATATCTCTCTGCGATTCTTGGCGAAATCCTGAAAACCGCGAACACACCAAGTCTTGCAATAGCCATTTCAATACCCATTGCCAGAGCCATCTCCTTGCCTTTAAACCATTTTACAATCCCCTTTGAGACAGTGATACCGGCCATCTCCACACCGCAGCCAAATATCATGAATCCAAGCGACGCAAGCTTTGCCGATGCCGGGAATGAGGTCCACCAACTACCAAGCCATGTCTCAATATCAGTACCTGCAAATGCAGGGCTAACAGCAAAATACTTTAAAGAGGCACCGGCCACCATCAGGGCTCCGGAGAGAAGAGCAGTTGAACGAACACCGATTTTATCAAGTATTACCCCTGCAAATATTAAAAAGAGAGCAAATACATTCAGGAAGTATTCTGAGCTGGCAAAAGTCCCGTAGTTTTCAGGAGACCAGCCCCTTTCACTTTCGAGAAGACTCTGCAGAGGCGAGAGCACATCCACAAACATATAGGCAAAAAACATCATCAGGGCAAGAAGAATAAGGACTGTCCACCTTACATAAAACCTGTCCTTCAACAGAAGCGATTTTGTTTCCACAGTTTAATTATTTTAGATTAGTTAAGTGTATTAAGGATTAGCTAAACTATTACTTTTTATCCTATTTGCAAAATAAAGTTTTGAAGCCTCCATATTGGAAATATGTTGTAACTTGCCACGTTTTTCATGACCGCTCCCCAACAAACACGGAGGTTGGTTGTTAATAGAAAATAGTATCTAAAGACATGAAGTATCTGAATAAGATAGATTCACCAGCAGACCTCAGGAGACTCTCCCCGGAACAGTTGCCCGAGCTCTGCTCAGAATTGAGAGAGTTTATAATTGCCTCTTGCGCCCTAAATCCCGGTCACATAGGTGCAAGCCTTGGAACTGTTGAGTTGACCGTAGTACTGCATTACCTGTACAACACTCCCAAGGATAAGCTTATCTGGGACGTTGGCCATCAGGCATATGCCCACAAGATTTTAACCGGCAGGCGGGATGAGTTTGTTAACAATAGAAAATATAAAGGGATAAGCGGTTTCCCAAAGATGAGCGAATCACCGTATGACGCATTTGGAGTGGGGCACTCATCAACCTCAATATCTGCGGCACTTGGGATGGCAGTTGCTGCTTCCCTGGAGAAGAGTGATGAACAGGTTGTAGCCGTAATAGGTGACGGAGCTCTTACAGGAGGCCTTGCATACGAAGGGCTCAACAACGCGGGAGCAAACAAAAGCAATATTCTTGTCATACTCAATGACAACCAGATATCAATAGACCCAAATGTGGGTGCTATGCACAACTACCTGCTCAAATTCACAACTTCACATTTTTACAACAAGACGAAAACCAGAATTTGGAAATATTTAGGTTCTGAAAAGTTGCGCAATCTTGCAGGCAAGTTCCTTTTCAGTACAAAAGCCGCCTTCTTTAAATCTGGATCAGTATTTGAATCACTCGGCTTCAGATACTTTGGAGTAATTGACGGGCACAATACTGATCAACTTTTAGAGATTATTACTCAGCTCAAACAGATAGAGGGGCCTAAGTTACTTCACATAGTAACGAAGAAAGGCAAGGGATACAAACCTGCAGAAGAGGACCAGGTTGTATGGCACTCTCCGGGCAATTTTGATAAAAACACTGGCGTTAGAAAAACTAACGGCTCTCCATCTGCAGACAGATATCAGGATGTGTTTGGAGAGACACTGCTTGAGCTTGCCAGAATGAATGAAAAGATTGTGGGTGTTACACCTGCTATGCCCACAGGTTGCTCAATGAACATTGTTATGAGGGAGATACCGGAAAGATCATTTGATGTGGGTATTGCCGAACAGCATGCGGTAACCTTCTCAGCCGGCATGGCCGCAAAGGGGTTCCTTCCTTACTGCAATATCTACTCAAGTTTCATGCAAAGAGCCTTTGACAGCGTAATTCACGATGTCGCAACCCAAAACCTTAAGGTAGTTTTCTGTCTTGACAGAGGCGGACTTGTAGGCGAAGACGGCGCAACTCACCACGGGGCATATGATCTTGCATATATGAGATGTGTCCCAGGGATGATAATTGCAGCTCCCATGAACGAGGTTGAGCTAAGAAACATGCTTTACTCCGCCCAGACACCATCCTGGGGAATCTCTACAATCAGATACCCAAGAGGAAACGGAGAGGGACTCCCATGGAAGGGCATACCATTTGAAGATATTATTCCCGGAACATCAAGGATACTGTCGGATGGTGAAGGGATTGCCGTAATTACAATCGGCACAACCGGAAATGCAGCCGCGTCGGCAATAGAAGATGCAAGAAAAGAGGGGTTAAATCCGATGCATATTGATATGAGATTCCTTAAACCTTTTGATGAAAAGGTTGTTCTTAAGGCAGCAGAGAGGTGCAGCAGAATCATAACCGTAGAGGATGGCACTATAGTGGGTGGACTCTTCTCAGCCGTTTCTGAACTCGTTGCAAAAAATTCTCTTAACGTGAACGTTAAAGCCCTGGGAATTCCAGATGCTTTTGTTGAACAGGGAACAATCCCTCAATTAAAGGCAGAGTGCGGATTTGACAGGGATGGGATTCTAAAAACAATCATGGATGAGTCATCACACAGATAAGAAACCGGTAATCAAAGGCAATCTAATAAAAGGCCTAAAATACAAACATTTCAGACCAGAACAGGATAGCAGAAGCAAGAGACTTGACAAGTATCTTACACATCCTGTATGGGGATTACTCTCTTTTATATTCATTATCTGGTTCATATTTTACGCCACCTTTACACTCGGCTCATATCCTCAGCAGGGGATAGAGTGGCTTATGGACCAGGGGGCGGCCTACATCAGAGACAACATGGCTGCCGGATGGATGAACGACTTTATCAGTCAGGGGGTTATAATGGGGGTGGGAAGCGTTCTGGCATTTTTGCCAAACATCCTTATTCTCTTCTTTTTTCTCTCCCTACTTCAAGAGACCGAATATCTCCCGAGGGCAGCAACCATTATGGATAAATACATGCACCATATAGGGCTGCACGGAAGCTCATTTATCCCCCTCCTTATGGGATTCGGATGTAATGTCCCGGCAATAATGGCCACCCGGACCATTGAGAGAAAATCAGACCGCATCCTTACGATGCTTATGATACCTTATATACCATGCAGTGCGAGAATACCCACATTCCTCCTTTTCTCTGGAATATTCTTTCCTGAAAATCAGGTAATGGTTCTTAGTCTTCTCTATTTTGGAGGTATTATTACAGGCATACTTATGGCAATCCTGTTTAAAAAGATATTCTTCAATTTTGGTATAAAAGACTACTCAATTCCCCTCCCCTCTTACAGAAAACCTTCTGTGGTACAATCTGTAAAAAGCATGTGGGATGCCGCATCGGAATACCTTAAGAAGATAAGTACAGTAGTCCTTCTTGCCGTTATTATTGTTTGGGCACTTGACTACTTCCCTCTTAAAGACAGAAATAATCCGGATCCAGACAGAGTCTCATATCTTGAGCACTTTGGAAGGGTTATTGAACCTTCAATGAGGCCTCTGGGATTTGACTGGAAAATGTCTGTAAGTTTAGTAACCGGAATAACAGCAAAAGAGTTCATTATAAGCACCCTTGGAGTCGTTTATCAGGCAGAAGAGAACGCATCGGGTAGTGAAATCATGAATACCTCTTTAATGTCGCGCATACGCGAAGAGAAGGTATTTAATAAAGCAAATGCACTCTCATTCATGATTTTCTCACTTTTGTACATGCCTTGTGTAGCAACAGCCTTCACAATAAGAAAGGAGTCAGGAAGCTGGAAATGGGCCCTTATTTCAATTTTTAGCACTATTGCAGTTGCCTGGATTGCAGCGTTTTTTGCATATAAAATTGGGTTAATGCTACTATTGTAAGTCGTTTAATTATTATGCCGCCAATTATTTTTCATTTTTTTTTGCAGATTAAGCAAAAACCTATATCTTTGCAGTCCCTAAATTTGAAAGGGTTGAGCATTAATGCCGATGTAGCTCAGTTGGCCAGAGCAGCTGATTTGTAATCAGCTGGT
>CAZPRX010000078.1:256-6494 GCA_964588835.1 uncultured Muribaculaceae bacterium | reverse complement strand
GGGTATTTCTGGTTGCCTTCTCCAAAAAGTAATGATAGTAGCCGGTTTTCATCAGTGAGAGTTTCCCGGGATATTGAGGTTATTAGCAGAGAGCCTCACTCTTTAGATCACCCGGAGGCAAGGGAAGTAGTAAGAAGTTATCTTGCAGAGAGGTTAACCGATATGGGATATATTACCCATACGGAGTTTTATGACACTATCGGTAATGTCTATGCTTCATTGCCTCGTCTAAGACAAAAAGTTAGCAGTAAATGCACCTATATTTTACTTTTGGCGCATCTTGACTCAAGGCATGCTAACAAAGTAAATGATGTTACTCAATATTCTTTAGGGGCTGCAGATGATGGTTATGGCCTGGGTGTTATCCTTGAACTGGCGGCGAACGCTGTGAGATATAGAGATAAGTGGAATCAGGGTGTTAAGATCCTTTTTACGGACGGAGAGGAGAAAGGTTTGTATGGAATTAAAGCGGCATTAAGTTCAAAAGGGGAGTTTTTCCAGGACGTGGGTTTCATAATTAATTTCGAGGCAAGAGGTATAAAAGGGCCGGCTCTGCTATTTGAGACATCTCCTGGTAACAGCAGAATTATAGAACTTTTCAAGAGCGTCTCAAAACCCGCAGGATACTCAATTTCCTCTTTTGTTTATAGCATTCTTCCCAACTATACTGATTTCTCACTTATTAAAGATGATTATCCCGGGATAAATCTTGCTGTTATTGATAATCTGGACTACTACCATACAGAAAATGATAGTTTTGATAACATTTCACTCTCTTCAATTCAACATTATGGTGAGCAAACTGCTCCCGTTCTAAAAAGTTACCTTACTGAATCAAAGTATTCAGAAGTAGACTATTTAAGAGAGGGTAGTGATCTTATTTATTTTTCTATACCAGTTATTGGTCTGGTCAGCTTTTCAAAAGGGGCTTATGTTATATTGAATATTGTTGTTCTTGTTTTCTTTATTATCAATTTGGCAATAGTTTTAGCGAGAAAAAGCATATCATCTGCAAAATTATTTAGAGGTATGCTGATTATTATTGGGATGTTATTATCAGCGGCAATTTTTGGGCATTCTGTCTCATATTTACTATCTGTTATTAATGGTGTTAACTACAAGTTTATTGCTCTTGCTCACCTTAAATTCGATAGTACTTTAACGTATATCTCTTTGATAATTCTGATTGTTTCTTTTACTTGGATATATCACAGAATAATTGGGCGTGGCATCTCTGGCATACTGGAATTTCAGTTTTCTTCAGAGCTGATTTTACTTACTCTGGGATTAATATCAATTCTTTTGACAAATGAGAATTTTTTTATCTTGGTCCCTATTATTGTTTCAATGATCTCAAGGTGGTCTGGTTGTTCACGATGGGGATGGATAGTGATTACGGTGCTCTCTGTACTTGTGCTGTTGATAACGGTACCATTTATACAAACAGTTTATCTGGCACTATATAACGGAGCGTTGTCTATAGTGCTGATATTGAGTTTTATAGTGTTTATTGCGTTATTGCCCCATATTCACAGAGTTAGCTTAAAACTTGTTAAATAGGATTAATATTTTGTAACTTTGTTAAAACTTAACTAATCGGTAATGACAGAGGACAAGTATAAAGAGATACGACCTTATAACGACCAAGAGTCTGTTTTAGCCTTGGCAAGGATTTCAGAGCATCCGGTATTATCAAAGATATCGGCTTTTCTTTTTCCAGGGAAAGATCCTGCTCAATTAAAGAATCTGGTTGCTTCTGTGAGGAGTGTTTTTGAATTTCAGTCCAAGGTTATGTTTGTATCAATCAAGAAGATACTTCAAGACACATCTTCTCAGCTTACTTATTCAGGACTTGATAAACTGGACAAGAATATAAGGTATCTTTTCATATCAAACCACAGGGATATTATGCTTGACTCTGCTATAATGCAGGCTATTCTTTTTGAAACGGGCATGAGTACATCTGAGATGGCTGTTGGAGATAATCTTATTACTGATCCTCTCCTTGAGGATATTGCCAGGGTAAATAAGATGATTAAGGTTGTGAGGAACACTAACGCAAGGGAGATGTATGCATCTTCAATTCTTTTGTCTGAGTACATTAGAAAAACTGTTAAGGAGCAGGAGAGTTCTGTATGGATTGCTCAGAGAAACGGCAGAACTAAAGATGGTATAGATATTACCGAACAAGGGTTATTGAAAATGCTCGATATGAGCGGAGAGGGTGATTTTGTTAGAGACTTCAAAGAGTTATCAATCGTTCCTGTCTCTGTATCTTATGAGTACGAACCTTGTGATATTTTAAAAGCGAGAGAGATTTACATCTCAAGAAGACAAAAATATGTGAAAAGCGAAGGGGAGGATTTGAATAGTATTCTAACAGGAATAATGCAGTTTAAAGGGGGGATTCATTTTAATTTTTGTGATGTAATTAATGAAAAAGAGGTCGCAAGTTGCTCCGGCATGGAGAAAAATGAGAGATTCAAAGCTTTGGGAGAGATTATGGATTTAAAAATCAACTCAACTTTCCATCTCTGGCCTAACAATTACATTGCCTACGACATATTAAACGGGACCAGCCAATTCTCTGATAAATATTCAACTTCTGAAAGGGATAAATTTGAAAAATATATCTCTTATAAAATATCAGATTTTGAAGGTGATATACAAGAGATTAGGGAGATTTTCCTTTCGATTTATGCAAATCCTGTGATTGGCAAAGTAAAACAAAGTTAAAAACAGTAATCATTTACTTACATATTATAATCAAACCCTGCCATGTGCAGGGTTTTTTATTACAGGAAAAGTATTGTTTAAGGGTAATAAAATTCATAAATTTGCATAATTTGAACATTGCCTTAATAAAGTAACTTAACAATCAACTTAATGGATAAACTGATCACTCTACACGAGGCCGCTTCCAAGGTGAAAAGCGGAATGACTATAATGATTGGAGGATTTCTGACTAACGGAGGTCCAAATAAAATAATGGATATTCTGGCAGAATCGGACTTGAAGGATTTAACAATAATTGCTAACGATGCCGCCTATCCTGATAAAGGCCTGGGCAAACTGATAGCAGAAAAGAGGGTGAAGAAAATTATAACATCTTACATTGGTTCAAACCCTGCAGCTATTGACCAGATGAATGCAGGTGAACTGATTGTTGAGTTCTCTCCTCAGGGAACCCTTGCGGAAAGGATCAGGGCTTATGGAGCCGGGTTGGGAGGAGTACTGACACCCACAGGAGTGGGAACGGTTGTTGAGGAGGGTAAAAGGGTGATAGAAATTGATAATAAAAAATTCATTCTGGAAACACCCCTGAAGGCAGATATCTCTTTTCTGGGAGCATCAGTTGCTGATAAATCAGGTAACCTCTTTTTCAAAGGTACAACCAGAAATTTTAATCCTCTTGTTGCTATGGCTGCAGAGCTAGTTATAGTAGAAGCGGAAGAGATAGTGGAGACAGGATCTTTAACTCCTGAAAATGTACACACTCCGGCAATATTGATTGATCATATTTGTAAAATTCAATAAATAATCTGTTATGGCAAAAACTGCAATGATTAGGGTACGCATGAGTTCTCATGATGCGCACTACGGTGGAAATTTAGTAGACGGAGCTAAAATGCTTCAACTTTTTGGCGATGTGGCTACTGAGCTTCTCATTATGAGAGATGGTGACGAAGGTCTCTTTAAAGCATACGACAGTGTTGAATTCATGGCGCCGGTTTATGCTGGTGACTTCATCGAGGCAACCGGAGAAATTATCTCAGAGGGAAACACATCAAGAAAGATGAGCTTTGTTGCTAAAAAAGTTATTGTTCCCAGAAGCGATATTTCTGCATCTGCAGCAGATATTTTAGAAGAGCCTATTATAGTTTGCAAGGCAACAGGAACTTGTGTTACGCCTAAGCAATGTCAGAGAAATAATAAATAAATATTTTACTATGGATAAACTGATTATTACAGCTGCTATATGCGGTGCGGAAGTTCTAAAGGAACACAATCCGGCGGTACCTTATACGATTGAAGAGTGTGTAAGAGAGGCAAAGAGTGCATATGATGCAGGAGCTTCAATCATTCACCTTCACGTAAGATATGATGACGGAACACCCACTCAAGACAAGAACAGGTTTAAAGAGGTAATGGATGCGATTTACAAAGTTTGCCCGGATGTTATAATTCAGCCCTCTACCGGAGGAGCTGTGGGTATGACAGACGATGAAAGGCTTCAGCCAACAGAATTAAATCCTGAGATGGCTACCCTTGATTGCGGGACACTCAACTTTGGGGGGGACGAAGTGTTTATGAATACAGAAAATACAATCAAATATTTTGGTCAAAGGATGATAGAGAGGGGCATCAAGCCAGAGCTTGAGGTCTTTGATAAAAGTATGATTGACATGGCTCTAAGACTCCACAAAAAAGGTTTTATACAGAAGCCTATGCACTTTGACTTTGTAATGGGAGTTAACGGAGGTATTTCTGGTGAGTTAAGGGACTTTGTGTTTTTAAGAGGTTCTATTCCGCATGATGCAACCTATACTGTTGCTGGAATTGGAAGATTTGAATTTCCGCTTGCTGCCGCTGCTATTATTGACGGAGGTCATGTAAGAGTGGGATTTGAGGATAATGTATTTATCTCAAAGGGAGTACTTGCAAAATCAAACGGAGAGCTTGTTGAGAAGGTTGTCAGGATGGCAAAAGAGCTGGGCAGAGAGATCGCAAAACCTGCAGAGGCTCGTGAAATTCTTGGACTAAAATCAAGATAACGATAGATAATATTTTAACAAACAAACAATATGAAAAAAGGAAATAAATACGGAGTTCACAGAGTTATTGAGCCTAAAGGAGTCCTTCCACAACCGGCAAACAAAATTGATAATAACATGGATGAAATCTATGACAACGAGATTCTTATCGATGTTCAGACTCTTAATATAGATTCGGCCAGCTTTACTCAGATAGAAGAGCAGGCAGGCGGAGACAAGGCTAAGATTGCAGAAATAATGCTTGGAATTGTTGAGAAACAGGGGAAGCACAGAAATCCTGTTACAGGCTCAGGCGGCATGCTACTTGGAACCGTAGAGAAAATCGGCGATGCTTTAATCGGCAAAACTGATCTTCAAGTTGGCGACAAAATAGCAACTCTTGTCTCTCTCTCTCTTACTCCTTTAAGAATTGACAAAATTAAAGACATACGCTCAGATATTGACCAAGTGGATATTGACGGAAAAGCAATTCTGTTTGAAAGTGGTATCTACGCAAAAATTCCAGCTGATATGCCGGCAAATCTGGCTCTTTCTGCTCTTGATGTTGCAGGAGCTCCTGCTCAGACAGCTAAACTTGTAAAACCAGGTGATACTGTTCTAATTATAGGTGCGGGAGGAAAGTCTGGTATGTTGTGTTGCTACGAAGCAAAAAAGAGAGCCGGTGTAACTGGTAAGGTAATCGGCCTTTGCCATAGTGAAAAGAGTACAAAGAGGTTAATGGATCTTGGCTTCTGTGACTATGTGTTCTCTGCTGACGCTACACAGCCCGTTTCTGTTCTTGAAAAAATTGAAGAGCTTACAGGGGGTCAGATGTGTGATGTAACTATCAATAATGTGAACATTACTGATACAGAGATGACAAGTATTTTATGTACAAAAGATACAGGTCTTGTTTACTTCTTCTCAATGGCTACAAGCTTTACAAAAGCAGCTCTAGGAGCAGAGGGAGTTGGAAGCGATGTTACTATGATTGTGGGTAATGGTTATACAAAAGGCCATGCTGAGATAACGCTTCAGCTCCTTAGAGAGTCAGATAAATTGAGAAAGGTATTTGAAGAACTTTATGCCTGATCATTTGATGAAAAAAGGGTGCAGATACGGAACTCACAGGGTGATTGAGCCGGTAGGAACACTTCCTCAGCCGGCTTATCGCCTTGATAATACAATGAGTGTATACGACAATGAGGTATTGATCGATGTTTCTACTCTGAATATTGATTCGGCCTCGTTTACTCAGATTAAAAAAACTTGCGGGGCTAATCCTGAAAAGATGAAGCAGATGATTCTCTCAATTGTAGAAGAGAGAGGCAAAATGCAGAATCCAGTTACCGGATCAGGCGGTATGCTCATAGGAACCGTAAAAGAGGTGGGTTCTGCTTTTCCGGCGAACAAACTCAAAGTTGGAGACAAGATTGCTACTCTTGTCTCTCTCTCTTTGACTCCTCTCAAGATAAAAAAGCTTA
>CAZPRX010000078.1:0-246 GCA_964588835.1 uncultured Muribaculaceae bacterium | reverse complement strand
TCCTGATTCGGATCAGATACACGTAGAGGCAGAGGCAATTCTTTTTGAGAGTGGCCTCTTTGCAGTTTTACCGGATGATATTCCGGAAAAACTGGCCCTTGCCGTTCTTGATGTTGCTGGAGCTCCTGCTCAGGTAGACAGGCTTGTAACTGAGGGAGATATCGTTTGCATTCTGGGGGGTGGGGGAAAATCCGGAATCCTGTGTTGTTATCAGGCGATGCAGAATGCAGGCAGTTCAGGAAAAGT
>CAZPRX010000077.1:1347-6614 GCA_964588835.1 uncultured Muribaculaceae bacterium | reverse complement strand
ACTAACTCTTGTCCATCTTGCCCCATGCTTACAATTTTCTTGTTGAACATCTCCTCAGGAATTGTCACTCCCGGATCTTCTGAAATGCTTGCTGCCATTGCTTCAAACAGGTGCCAGAGCACCTCTGCGGTCAACTGGGTACTTGTGGTGTTGTACTTACTCTTTGAAACATAACCATAGAGGAACATTGATTTGAACCTTTGTCCCATCCCTATGTATCTGGTTAGTTGACACATCTCCTCTCCGTATAATCCATTTGGCAGGTGAAGTGAGTTGTCCGGAAAATCGGCCTGGCGGATGCTCCTCATATCTACAAAAAAGTGGGTGGAGTTCCTTGTCAGAGGTTCGGCATTATTGATTCCACCTCTGAGAGTACCGAGCCTCATCTCTTCAAAAAACCTCTCCCTAAGGGCTTTAAGTTTAACTGGACTGAAGTGGTATAGCTGGTACCCTATATGGGAAAATGAACCGGCGTTTTTATCTGTCAGTATGTGAGCAAGTAAATCACTTCCTGTGAATTCACTGCCGGGGGCAACCAGTGTTGCAGAATAGTATTTTTCAGGGATAAATTTATCTGCGGGAGGGAGATCTTCGCCTGTAAGGACAACGGTGCGGAGATTCATTTCGTTGCATAAATCAAGAGTCTTGCGCAGTTGATTTATACCCGGTTCAACGTAGTAAACTTTGTATGATGCGTGGCAGAAAAGAGTTCCGAGGGCCTTCAATATGTGACTCTCTCCGGTTGTGTTTACAATAACTGCGAGTGCACTTCCGGTTGTTAACTCACTTAGTGCTGCTGCCGGGATTGCTTCAAAATTAGAACTATTCGCTTTCATATTTTATTATTACGAATTATCGCTTTTTCGTTGGCTTATCCGGTGTCTCTTCAATAATCTTCTGAACGGTTTCGAGGTCCAGTGAAGCGGGGTCTTTGCCTTTTGGAATCTTGAAGTTCTTCTTCCCCATCTTGATGTATGGTCCAAATCTTCCGTTAAGAATATCTATGCCTTGCTCAGTAAAGGATTTAATCAGCTTCTGCTGCTCCTTTTTGTCGTTTTCTGTTATAATTGAAACAGCGGTTTCCAGAGTTACATCGTAAGGGTTGTGATCTTTCCCCAGAGAGATGAATTTGCCGTCATATTTTACATATGGTCCAAATCTTCCTGATGATGCCACTATCTCTTTTCCGTTGTATTCTCCAACTGTTCTTGGAAGTGCAAATAGCTTAAGAGCCTCTTCAAGGGTTATTGTTTCAAGCAGCTGACCCTTTGCAAGAGATACAAATCTTTTCGCAGGATCATCGCTCTCACCTATCTGAGCCAGAGGGCCAAATCTTCCGAGTCTCACAATTACTCTCTTTCCCGATGCAGGATCCTGTCCCAGCTCTCTTTCAGCGTTCTTGGGCCTGGACTCCTGAAGGGTGTCTTCAACCTTCTTGCTGAATGGCTTGTAGAATTCATCAATTACCGTATTCCACTTAAGCTTACCCTGTGCAATAATATCAAACTGCTCCTCCACCTTGGCTGTAAACCCGTAATCCAGTTCGCTTTTGAAGTTTTCTACAAGAAAATCATTAACCAGCATCCCTATATCTTCAGGAAAGAGCCTTCCCTTCTCTGCTCCCCATTTTTCAGTAACTACACTGCTAATAATCTTGCCTTGCTCCATCGAGAATACTTTGCAGCTTCTTTCAAATCCGGGTCTGTTGTCCTTGGTAACGTAACCACGCTGTACAATAGTGGAAATTGTAGGTGCGTATGTTGAGGGTCTGCCTATTCCCAGCTCTTCAAGTTTCTTAACCAGACTTGCCTCGGAATACCTGGGCGGCTTCTGGGTGAATTTCTCAGAGGCTGTTATGTTCAGTACCTCCATCTTCTGACCCTCCTTAAGCTCCGGAAGGTTAAAAGTGGTTTCCGACTCCTCCTGATCGTCGTCAGAAGATTCGGTATAAACCTTAAGGAATCCGTCGAATTTTACTCTGTCCGCCGTAGCCACAAAGCGGCTTGCGGTTTTATCGCATCCAATTGTTATTTCAGTTCTGAGGATTGAGGCATCTGCCATCTGTGAGGCGACAGTTCTCTTCCATATGAGAGCGTAGAGTTTTTTCTCCTGAGGAGTGCCGTCTATATCTGAATTGCTTATGTATGTAGGTCTTATAGCTTCGTGGGCCTCTTGTGCACCTTTGCTTTTTGTTGAGTATTGTCTGGTTTTTGAATACTCTTTACCATACATATCTGTAATGGTCTGTTTTGCCGTTCCCAGTGCTAGTTTTGAAAGGTTTACCGAGTCAGTACGCATATAGGTTATGTAACCCGATTCATACAGAGACTGGGCAACTCTCATGGTTTGATTAAGTGAAAAGCCGAGTTTTCTAGATGCCTCCTGTTGAAGAGTGGAAGTTGTGAAAGGAGGTGAAGGGCTTCTTTTTGCATCCTTCTCCTCTACTGACATAATCTTGAAACTCCCCTCTTTACAAGACTCCAGAACAGCCAGGGCCTCTTTTTCACCTTCGAATTTCTCTGGAACTTCTGCCTTAACTTTAATGCTTGTCTTTGTTCCTTCCGGATGGAAAAGCCCCTCGATTCTGAATTGTGATTTAGGTATAAATGAAAGTATCTCACGCTCTCTTTCAACAATCAGCCTGACGGCTACAGATTGTACCCTTCCTGCGGAGAGTTTTGGTCTCACCTTCTTCCAGAGAAGCGGAGAGAGCTGAAATCCCACGATTCTGTCAAGTACTCTGCGCGCTTGCTGAGCCATGACAAGATTCATGTCTATATCTCTCGGACTCTTGACAGCGTTGTCAATGGCCTCTTTTGTTATCTCGTGAAAAACGATCCTCCTGGTTTTTGAGTGGTCCAGCTTGAGAGCCTCGCTAAGGTGCCATGCAATGGCCTCCCCTTCACGGTCCTCGTCTGATGCCAGCCAGATTAATGTTGATTTTTTGGCTAAAGCCTTCAACTCTGAAACGACCTTTTTCTTATCGTCTGAAATCACATAATTAGGTTCGTAGCCATTTTCAAGATCAACGCTGAGCGAATTTGATGCGAGATCTCTTATGTGACCAAAACTAGATTTTACTGTGAATCCTTCCCCCAGAAATTTGCCGATAGTCTTTGCTTTAGCAGGGGACTCGACAATTACTAAATTCTCTCCCATATAGTCTGTAATATACCTTGATGGTTGCAAAGTAAGGTATAAAATAAGGTATAATCAAAATTTTTATTCCTAATTTTGCCCTTTAAGACACCATCGATTCTCAAAAAAATATGGAGATAAAAAATAGACAAAAATTTCTGAAGTGGTTTAGAATCATTATTTTGGCGCCGTTCGCCTTTCTGCTGATTGTTTTGCTTCTTGTGGGAATATTTGCAGATATACCATCCTTCAGTGAACTTGAAGATCCTAAGAGTAATCTTGCCACAGAAATCATATCAGAAGAGGGGGAAGTGCTTACAACATTTCATATTGAAAACAGATCATATGTGACTTATGATGAGCTCTCTCCAAATCTTGTTGCAGCAGCAATTGCTACTGAAGATGCGAGATTTATGAGCCACAGCGGTATAGATTTCAAAAGTCTTGCCCGCGTTGCGGTTAAATCTATAATTCTTGGACAGACACGATCAGGTGGTGGTGGCAGCACCATTACCCAGCAGCTTGCCAAAACCCTGTTTCCAAGAGATACTGTAAGGAGCAAAATCCCCGGTGCTCGTTATGTTGTACTGGGTGTAAACAAGTTTCGTGAATGGATTACAGCTGTAAAACTTGAAAGAAACTATACGAAGAACGAGATTCTGAGCATGTACATGAATGCTGTCTTTTTTGGCAGTAATGCTTACGGAATCAGAGCCGCTTCAAATACATTTTTTGCAAAGCAGCCTTCTGAACTTACAATTGAGGAGGCCGCCCTTCTTGTGGGGATGGTTAATAAACCCACTAAATTTAATCCGGTTATTAATCCCGAGTTGTCTCTCCAGCGCAGAAATCACGTTCTTAACCAGATGCGTAAATATGATTTTATAGAGAGAGCTGTTTACGATTCTGTTGTGCAGATACCGGTTACCCTTGCATACTCACAGCAGGACCACAATTCAGGTCTGGCTCCCTATTTCAGGGATATGCTCAGAAGGGTAATGAATGCAAAGGAGCCTGACAGATCTGACTACCGTTACAGGGAGGATTATGCAGCAGACTCAACACTTTGGAGAAATGATCCCTTCTATGGATGGCTAAATAAAAACCTTAAACCGGATGGTTCAAAATACAATCTGGATAAGGATGGTCTTAAGATATACACAACTATAAATGCAAAGATGCAGCGCTACGCAGAGGAGGCTGTAGTTGAGCATCTGGGCAAGGATCTTCAGCCGGCGTTCTTCAGAGAGTTGAGGTGGAAGAACAACAGGCCTTTTTCTAATGGCGAGCCTAAAGCTGTTACAGATAATATTCTCAAACAGGCAAGAAGATGGAGTGACAGATGGCGAATGCTTAAGCAGGAGGGGATGTCTGATTCTGAAATTGAAAAAACCTTCAGTGTTCCGGCGAAGATGAGGGTATTCTCATGGAAGAGGCCGGGTTATATTGACACCACAATGACTCCTAATGATTCAATCAAGTATTATAAATCTTTCCTCAGAGCTTCATTTATGGCAATGGAGCCGCAGACAGGATTTGTGAGAGCATACGTAGGAGGTCCGGACTACAGGTATTTTAAGTATGATAATGCAAGGCAGGCAAAAAGACAGGTAGGTTCAACAATCAAGCCTTTCCTCTATACACTGGCTATGCAGGAGGGTTATACCCCTTGTGATAAAGTTGTAAACGTTCCGCAGACCTTTATTGTTGGAGACACCACCTGGACTCCGGAAAGTACAGACAAGCCGGAATGGATAGGGAAGCATGTTACTTTAAAGTGGGGGCTTACGCGAAGCTCAAATAATATATCGGCCTATCTGATGAAGCAATTTGGTCCGTTTGCAATGGTGGATATGGCAAGGAGACTCGGCATAAAGACCCATCTGGATCCGGTGGTTTCACTCTGTCTTGGGCCGGCTGATATTACCCTCTACGAAATGGTGGGTGCATACAACACATTCCCAAGCAGGGGAGTCCATGTTGAACCTACATTTGTTCTCAGGATTGAGGATAAGGCTGGCAATGTACTTGGCAACTTTACGGGCAGAAAGAGAGAGGCAATAAGTGAGTCAACAGCCTTCCTGATGGTGAATCTTTTCTAAAATCCAATCGAAAAACTGAGGCTGTCA
>CAZPRX010000077.1:0-1280 GCA_964588835.1 uncultured Muribaculaceae bacterium | reverse complement strand
CCTCGGGGACCTATTGCGGGCAAAACAGGTACAACAAATGACCAGTCAGACGGATGGTTTATTGGATATGTTCCTAAACTTACAGCCGGTGTCTGGGTGGGGGCAGAGGACAGACAGGTCCATTTTGAGGGTCTTGCACTGGGAGGTGGCTCGAATATGGCATTGCCTATCTGGGGAATCTTTATGCAAAAGGTTCTTGCTGACGGTACACTGGGTATTTCTGAATATGACACATTCCTTTCACCTGCCGGATTCTCAGCTGTCCTTAACTGCAGCGGAGCAGAAGATGAGGTTGAGGGGACCTCATTTGTGAATGACCCATTTTTCCACTGATAAATTAACCTCATGAATAAAAAAATTGTGGCCCTCGTATACGGGGGTGATTCCTCAGAGGCAGAGGTCTCTGTAAAGAGCGGCAAACATGTTGCATCTCATATTGATAATACATTGTTTGAACTGCATGAAGTTCTGATAAAGGGTAGTGAGTGGCTGGTTGTCACTGATCCCTCAAATATTTGCAGGATTGACAAGGCGGACTTCTCATTTATTC
The DNA here is from genome assembly GCA_964588835.1 of uncultured Muribaculaceae bacterium. GTDB lineage: Bacteria > Bacteroidota > Bacteroidia > Bacteroidales > UBA932 > Bact-08. The sequence goes on along the minus strand of CAZPRX010000077.1, from coordinate 730 downwards.
TGGATGGGTCAAAGGTAAGCTTTGATACAGCACTCGTAATGATACACGGCACTCCCGGAGAGAACGGACTTCTTCAGGCCTACTTTGAAATGATAGGCATGAAATATACAACCTGCCCCTCAACCGTATCGGCGATTACATTCGATAAATATGCATGTAAATGCTATTTGAGAGATACTGGTCTCTCGCTTGCAAAAGAGGTGCTGCTTCATAAAAAAGATATTATTGACGAGGATGCAATTATCACTAAACTGGGGTTGCCCCTTTTTGTGAAACCAAACGTGGGTGGAAGCAGCTTTGGTGTTACCAAGGTTAAGCAGAGGAGTGAGCTCAGAAAGGCTCTTGATTCAGCCTTTGCTGAGGCCGATTCAATAATTGCCGAGGAGTTTATCGAAGGCAGAGAGATGACAAACGGAGTATACGAATCTGACGGAACTCTTGTTCGTCTTCCTGTCACAGAGATTATTTCAGATAACGAATTCTTTGACTACGAGGCAAAGTATCTGGGAGCATCAAAAGAGGTATGCCCGGCAGAGATTACTGAGGAGTTATCATCAAGGATACAGAACACTACTCACAATATTTACAGATATCTTGGTTGTAAGGGAGTTGTACGGGTTGACTATATAGTACGGGGAGAGGATATCTTCTTCCTGGAAATCAATACAGTTCCCGGTATGACAGAGATGAGCCTGGTGCCGCAGCAGATTAGGGCTGCCGGTATGACAAT
>CAZPRX010000076.1:0-6623 GCA_964588835.1 uncultured Muribaculaceae bacterium | reverse complement strand
CGGGGCGTAGACCTGATTACGCAGTAACTGTTTATACAAATATCTTAAAGAAATTGTATCCAAATATTCCTGTTGTAATAGGCGGAGTAGAGGCTTCGTTAAGAAGATTTACGCATTATGACTATTGGCAAGACAAATTAAAACCATCTATTCTTATTGATACTGGAGCCGATTGGCTGGTCTATGGTATGGGTGAAAAACCAATATTAGACTTAGCTTATAAGATTTCAGCGGGGGCGGATGTTGAAATTATCAAAAGAACTCATCAAATTTCATATTTATCTGATAAGGCCGATTCATTTTTTGCAGACTCGATTGTTCTTCACTCTTATGATGAATGTTTAAAAGATAATATTGCATTTGCTGAAAATTTTAAAATAATTGAATCCGAATCAAATTCATGGAGAGCAAATCATTTAATTGAACCTACTAGAGGTAAATTCGTACATGTGACGCCACCTTACCCGTTATTAGATTCTGTAGAATTAGATACCATATACAATCTTCCTTATACAAGAAAACCTCACCCTAGATATGGCAGCAAAACCATTCCTGCATATGAAATGATAAAATTCTCAATAACAACCCATAGAGGGTGTTTTGGATCTTGTACCTTCTGCACAATATCAGCTCATCAAGGAAAATTTGTTCAGTCGAGGTCTGAAAAATCCATTGTAAATGAAGCAATCCAAATTTCTAAGATGGATGATTTTAAGGGTTTCATATCTGATTTAGGAGGACCCTCAGCAAACATGTACAAAATGCAGGGCATAGATTTATCTTTGTGCCACAAATGCAGGAGAGATAGCTGTATATTTCCGGGTATTTGCAGAAATCTTGAAACTTCTCATAAGCCCATCATAGATATGTATAAAGAGGTTGAGGAGGTAAAGGGTATTAAAAAGGCATTTATTGGAAGTGGCATCAGATACGATTTATTTTTAAACGAATATGGATTTAGAGATGATACCGGCAAAGATTATCTTAACAAAGTTGTTAAACATCATACTTCAGGATGGTTTAAAGTTGCACCTGAGCACACAGAAGAACACGTTCTAAAGGCTATGGGGAAACCATCGTTCAAACTTTTTAACGTTCTAAAAAGAGAGTTTGATGCTATAGTTAAAAGAGAGGGACTTAAATATTTAATTGTACCATATTTTATTTCAAGTCATCCTGCCTGCAGATTAGAGGATATGAAAACTCTTTCACAGAATCCTCAATTAAAGAATATTACTTTAGAGCAGGTCCAAGATTTTACACCTACTCCAATGACCCGTTCGTCTGTCTCTTTTTATACTGGATTAGACCCTAAAACCCTTAAAAAGATATTCGTAGAAAAAGATCCTTTAATGAAGCAAAAACAAAAATCATTATTTTTCAATAAAAAGTAAAAAAGCTTGTAAAAAACTTATTTTTTTGCACTATAATTGCACCCCGAACAAACCTGACAATATTATATGGAGAAAAAGTCAAATACAACTAAGGACAAAACAGTGAGCAAGGTAGCCCCAAGTCAGTCAAAGCGTAGATCAGTAGTAAGTTATAATAATTTAAGCCCCGAATTACTTGCTATTCTTAAGGAAAAATACCCAAGAGGCTATGCAGACTATATGGGAGAAATATTTAAAGTAGACAAACCTGATGGATCTTTCTTTTACGCAATATCCCTTGAAGTTCCAGATGCTGTATATTTAGTCAAAGTTGATGTTAAAATAGATGATTACGAGGAGGCTGCAGATGAGCTATTTGGAGGAGGGTCTTCTGATGTTGACGGTGCTGATCCTGATGAGTTTCCGGAAGACGATTCTGCTGGCTCTTTTGCTGAAGAGTCAGATGATTCTGAAGAATAGGGGAGTATCAAGTTTCAATAATACTTCAAAGGCTGATTTTTCAGCCTTTTTTCGTATTTTCGCATATGCACAAACTCAGAAAACCTGTAGAAGATTTATTATGTAAAGTCAGAGAACTACCAGAAAATAAATTGCTTTTTCTGATGGCTCTGATTGTGGGAATCGGAAGTGGAACTGCTGCTGTTCTTTTAAAGCATGCCATTCATTTTGTTGCATGGACTTTAAAAGGGTGGTTTAACACTCCTGCTGAGAGTATTCTTTATATTATTTATCCGGGTTTGGGGATGCTTCTCTCTCTCTTATTTGTTAAATATATTATCAAGGATAATATTGGGCACGGAGTAACAAAAGTTCTCACTGCAATATCACGTAATGAATCCAAAATTAAGCCTCACAATACATGGAGTTCAGTAATAGCAAGTTCATTAACAATAGGGTTTGGAGGTTCAGTGGGTGCTGAGGCTCCCATTGTTTATACAGGTGCTGCAATCGGGTCTAATACTGCAAGGTGGATGGGTTTGTCAAGCAAACATATCACGATTTTACTGGGATGTGGTGCAGCTGGTGCAGTAGCAGGAATATTTAAAGCACCTTTGGCAGGAATATTATTCACTCTTGAGATACTGCTATTCAATATCTCAATGACTTCAATTTTACCATTGCTTGTTTCTGCAGTTACTGCCACAACTATTTCGTATTTGTTTCTTGGAGAAAAGGTAGTGTTTGCCAATTCAATTCTTCCATTTACTTTGGCGAATATCCCATTCTATATTCTTCTTGGTGTTGTTTGCGGGTTAATTTCTCTATATTTTATCCGAATGACACTTAAAATGGAAGACAAAATCTCATCCATTACAAGTACTTTTAAAAGATGGGCAATCTCTGCAATCTCTCTGGGCTTATTGATTTTTTTATTTCCACCTCTTTTTGGTGAAGGGTACGAATCACTTACATTTTTACTAAACAATAATACTTCTGGAGCAATTGGTCCTAGCTTCTTTTCAGAATGGTTTGAAATAGAATGGTTCGTTCCACTTTTTTTTACAGCAATTGTATTTTTTAAAGTCTGGGCAATGTCCTTTACAAATGCAGGAGGAGGAGTAGGAGGGACTTTCGGCCCAACTCTTTTTATTGGAGGTGTGTCTGGATTTGTGATAGCCAGAGTAATAAATTTGACAGGTATATATACTCTTCCGGAAGCAAATTTTGCACTAGTAGGGATGGCAGGACTTATGGCTGGTGTTATGCAGGCACCAATGACTGCAATTTTTCTAATTGCAGAAATTACAGGAGGGTATACGCTTCTTACTCCTCTTATCATTACTGCTGCTATATCGTTTGCTACAATTAGAACATTTGAGTCCTATTCAATTTATACAAAAAGAATTGCAAAGCAAGGTGCTCTATTAACTCATAATAGTGATCAGGCTGTACTAACATTACTAAAAACGTCGGAGTTAATTGAAACTGATTTTAGAATTTTACCAATTAATGGAACATTAAGAGATGTCGTGGCTCAGGTGCGATTATCAAAAAGAAATATATTTCCGGTTATAGACAATGATGGTATGTTATGTGGGATTATACTTCTAGACAATATCAGACACATAATGTTTGATTCTGAAAAGTATGACCAGATAAATATTTCAGACATAATTCAGCCTGTAGTAACAGTTGTCTACGAAGAGGAACATATGGATAAAGTGATGGAAAAATTTGAAACGAGTGCCTCCTGGAACCTTCCGGTCATTAGTAAAGATGGTAAGTTTAAGGGATTTGTCTCAAAATCTAAAATATTTTCATCCTACAGAGAACAATTACAAAAAGTATCACATGAATAAACAATATATTGAGATTATTGCTAAAGACCTGGGAATTAATAAATGGCAGGTTGAACATTGTATAGAACTTTTAGAAGATGGATCAACAGTGCCGTTCATTTCAAGATACAGGAAAGAGAGAACTGGATCTTTAGACGAGGTCCAAATTGCTCAAATTAAACATTATCAAACCAGATACACAGAACTGGAGAAAAGAAAGACCAGTATATTGGCCTCTATAGATGAACAAGGAAAACTCACTGACGAGCTAAGAATTATAATCGGAGAGTGCTTTGAAATGCAAAGACTTGAAGATATATATTTACCATTTAAGCCAAAACGAAAAACCCGTGCATCAATATCAAGAGAGAAAGGGTTAGAGCCACTGGCTGATATTATTTTCAATTTTAAAACAGATAACCTTTTATCATCTGCTGCAAGGTTTATTAATAATGATGTAAATTCAGCCGATGAGGCACTTGAGGGTGCAAGAGATATTATTGCTGAATGGGTGTCAGAAAACATCGGTGTTCGGGAGGCCTTGCGAAATCAATATTTAAGATACGCTAAACTAGTTTCAAAAAAACACAAAGATATTTCACAAGACAGCGAAAGTAAATACGCTAATTACTTTGATTTTTACGGAAATATTTCGAACATGCCTGCTCACAGAGTACTTGCTGTATTGAGAGGAGAGAGGGAAGGGGCTCTTACAGTTAAACTTGAAGTTGATCAGAATTATTTATTAGAAACTATTCGTAGAGTATTATATTCAAATTCTTTATCTCAAAACAAAGTCTGCAAAGAGCAAATAAACCTGGCTATTGAAGATTCTTATAAAAGATTACTACACCCATCTATTGAGAATGAAGTCCTCAAGTCAACTAAGGAGAGAGCAGATTTTGATTCAATCAAAGTTTTTGGAGACAATCTAAGTGCATTGCTTCTTGCACCTCCTGCAGGTCAAAAAAGAGTGCTAGCAATAGATCCGGGATTTAGGACAGGTTGCAAAATTGTTTGTCTCGGACCACAGGGAGAACTTTTACACAACGATACTATTTATCCTCACCCTCCTGCAAATGAAAAAATTCAGGCGATAAAGAAAATCTCAAATCTGGTAGAATCTTATAAAATTGAACTCATCGCGATCGGAGATGGAACTGCAAGCAGGGAGACAGAGGCTTTTATCAAAAAAATCCCTATGCCCGCAGGAATTCAGGTGTATTCGGTGAGTGAGGATGGCGCTTCAGTTTACTCTGCATCTCCTATTGCCAGAGAAGAATTTCCAGATTATGATGTTACAGTAAGGGGTGCTATTTCAATTGGGAGACGATTGATGGATCCACTAGCTGAGCTTGTAAAAATTGACCCTAAAGCGATAGGAGTAGGTCAATACCAGCACGATGTTGACCAAAATCTTCTTAAAGAAATGCTGGACAATACGGTTATTAGCTGCGTAAACAGAGTAGGGGTTAATATCAATACAGCAAGCAAACACCTACTAAGTTATGTATCCGGAATTGGTCCTTCACTTGCTCAGAACATCGTTGAACATAGAAATATTAATGGTCCTTTCAAATCAAGACTAGATTTTCTGAAAGTAAAACGTCTTGGTAATAAAGTTTTTGAACAATGCGCAGGATTTCTTAGAATTCCAGGAGCAGAAAATCCATTGGATAATTCTGCTGTCCACCCTGAGAGATATCCTGTTGTTGAAAAGATGGCAAAAGATAAAAAAGTACCCCTTTTTACACTTATTAATGAAAAAGATGTCAGAGAATCAGTTGTTATCGAAGAATACGTCACTGAAGATGTTGGAATGCCTACTTTAAAGGATATTATTCAGGAGCTATCCAAGCCTGGAAGGGATCCCAGAAGTGCAGCCAAAGTTATGGAGTTTTCTCAGGAAATTCATTCAATTGAGGACTTAAAAGAGGGGATGATACTTCCTGGAATTGTTTCGAATATAACAAACTTTGGTGCTTTTGTTGATATTGGGATAAAACAGGACGGGCTTGTACATATATCTCAGCTATCAGATAAATTCATATCATCACCACAGGAGGTTGTTAAGTTGCATCAGCATGTCACTGTTAAGGTTCTTGATATTGACAGAAATCGTTTAAGAATTCAGCTGACTATGAAAAATATCAAGAGTTAGATTGATTTTTTCTCCCTTTGTGCAATTATAACTCCAGAGACAACTATTGCGATTCCTGCAATTTTATATAATCCCAATCCCTCTTGTCCGGTCACAAATGCACCAAATGCTGATACAGCAGGGACGAGAGAGGTAAATATATTTGTTCGGGCAATCCCTAAAACTTTAATAGAGTTAATGAAAAGAATAAAAGCTATGCAAGAACATAATGCAGCAAGAAATAGAAGGGGCTTTAATATGTCAAATGTAAACATACTTAAACTGAATCCATCTGAGTCAATAATCAGAAACATCGGAAGAAAATAAAGAGCTCCCAAAAGGTGCTGATAAGTTGCTATAGTATAACTGTTATAAGTTACAGCAAGTTTTTTAACAACCATTGAATAACCTACTGCAGAAAATACGGCTACAAATAGCAGAGCTAATCCCCAATAATGATCTACAGATATCTCACCACCATCAAAGACAACTAGTAAAATTCCCGGCAAGGTTATAAAAACACCAATAATATTTATTGCCGTAATCCTCTCTTTGTAAATCAGAATACCTGGTATAAGAGCAAAAATTGGTATAGTTGCTATAATAATTGAGCTAAGAGTTGGAGAATTAACAATTTGAAGTCCATAAGTTTCCCCGATGAAATATATGAATGGTTCTAGGAAAACAAGTAAGAGAAACCATTTATAGTCCTTTTTATTAATTTTTTGGATCTTGTTTGCAGAAAAGGAGACTACTAAAAGGAGTGCCGCTGCAAAAAGCATCCTGAAAAAGACGAGTGCCATAGGTGGA
>CAZPRX010000075.1:0-6639 GCA_964588835.1 uncultured Muribaculaceae bacterium | reverse complement strand
CTACCGAAAACGATGTGCTGGGGAAAAGGGAAGTTCCCAATCCGGTAGGAATGGCCGCCGGCTTTGATAAAAATGCAGAGTTATACAATCCTCTTTCTGATTTTGGGTTTGGGTTTGTTGAAATTGGCTCCGTTACTCCTGTTGAACAGCCAGGTAATTCAAAACCCAGAGTTTTCAGATTAGTTGAAGACCACTCAATTATTAACAGAATGGGCATTAATAACAAAGGGGTTAAGCATGCTGTTACCAGACTTAAGCAGGTTAAACCTAGAGTCATTATAGGCGGAAATATCAGCAAAAGTACAGCCAGTAGTAATGAACAGGCTCCCCTTGATTACGAAAAAAGTTTTGCCCAGCTATACGACTTTGTAGATTATTTTGTTGTAAATGTGTCTTGTCCAAATGTTAAAGGGCTAACTAAACTTCAGGACATTACTTCTCTTTCTGAGATTATTGATCGCCTCACTCTTCTTAGAAAATATTTTGATGACTATCGTCCTATCCTATTAAAAGTATCTCCTGATCTTACTGATGAACAGCTAGATGAAATAATTGAACTAGTGCTTATTTCCGGGCTTGACGGTATAGTTGCAACCAATACCACTACCTCCAGAAATAATCTGTCAACACCTTCTGAAAAAATTGAATCAATCGGAGAGGGAGGATTAAGCGGAGCACCTCTTTACAAAAGAAGTCTTGAGATGGTTAAGTATATTAGTAAAAAAACTGGCGGTCAGCTGCCAATTATTGGTGTAGGTGGGATTATGACTCCGGCACAGGCAAAGGAGATGCTTGATGCAGGAGCAAGTCTGATTCAAGTTTATACAGGTTTTATCTATAACGGACCGGGATTCGTTCGCAGAATCCTTAAATATTTAAGTAAAAACAGCCCATCATGCTAAAGGCATCTGTTTGCACAATCGGTGACGAAATTCTTATCGGTCAGATAGTTGACACAAACAAATCTTTCATTTCAGCATCCTTGAATTCCATTGGAGTCAAGGTTGTCTCTCATATCTCTACAGGAGATGATGAGAAGACAATCCGGGAAACTATATCAGCTGCGATGGCACAAAATGATATAGTGATAGTTACAGGAGGACTTGGCCCAACAAAAGATGATATTACCAAGAAAGTTTTAGCGACATTCTCCGGTAGTGACAAAATGGTATACAATAATGATCAACTTGTTATAATAAAAGGAATTTGTGAGCGTCGGGGAATCGAACTCTCCTCTTTAAACAGAGATCAGGCACTGGTTCCGGAAAATTGTACAGTTATCCCAAACAGGTACGGTACAGCCCCTTGTATGAAAATCAAGAGTGGTGATAAATTAATTTTCTCCCTGCCAGGAGTCCCATATGAGATGCAGTTCCTTATGGATGAAGTAATAAAAGATATTTCAAATCTAACAGGATGTGAGAAAATTATTCATTATTCAGTAAACACTTTTGGGATTCCCGAATCTGAACTGGCAGCAAAAATTGAAGATTGGGAGGATTCTCTCCCCTTTGGTTTTAAACTGGCATATCTTCCAAATCCCGCCAAAGGGGTTAAATTAAGATTATCGGTTTACGAAGGTGATGAAATGACTAATAAGGAGACCATAAAGAGACTATTTAAAGAACTCAAAGCTATTTTAGGCAACTCGCTATATGGTGAGGGGGAAGACACACTAGAATCAGTTATATTCAAAGCGCTGTCTGATAAAAGTGAAACTCTATCCCTGGCAGAATCATGTACAGGAGGAAATATCGGAAGAATGTTTACATCTATCCCCGGATCCTCATCCATCTTTAAAGGAGGAGTAGTTGCATATGATAATTCAGCTAAAACTGATATACTGGGAGTAGATGAAAGTATCATAAATCAATATGGTGCCGTAAGTGAAGAGTGTGTAAAAGCGATGGCAGCAGGTGCCAGAAAATTATTTAATTCTGACTGGTCTCTTGCTACGTCCGGTATAGCGGGTCCTGATGGGGGAACTGCTGACAAACCGGTGGGGACAATATGGATCGCAGTATCAGGCCCAGATTTACTGATTGCTAAGAAATATGTTTATTCGGGAGACAGAGAGAGAAACATAATCCGTTTTTCATCAGGAGCTATAGATGTACTTAGGAGAACACTGAATATTGAGCTTAAGATCCCCTAAATATACATGCCTTTAAATAAGTACATATTACATATATGTTATTATTTCCTTAGTTTTGCAACACAAGTGTTAACACATAATATTATGAAGCATTTAACCTTAATAATCTTTGGACTCATCATGCTTAACTCATGTAACCATACCGGCTTGAATAATGCTAAGTTAATTAGCGATAATGTCGACTCACTTTTTACATCTCAGTACCCCCCAAACGAGCCCGGGGCTACTATACTAATTATGAAAAATGATTCCGTAATATTTTCTAAAGGATACGGAATTGCAGACATGAGTACAGGAATCACAACTGACGAGAATACTTTTTATAACATAGCCTCTGTCTCAAAACAATTTTCAGCAATAGCCCTTTTGATGCTGGCTGAGGAGGGTAAGTTATCTTTAGATGATAACCTTAAGAAATGGTTTCCCCATTTCAAAGCCGATTTTTTTGAAAAAATTACACTAAGGCATATTCTTTCTCACTCTTCCGGAATTCCTGATTCAAGAGACAGAGAGAACAGGGAGTTTGTTCTAAGTGCTACTGACCTTGAATCTTACTCATATATTGCAAATTTAGATAGTCTTAATTTCGAACCTGGAGTGGATTATGAGTATATGAACCCCACTTTTCAATTAATGTACTCAATAGTTGAGCTGGCCTCAGGAATGCCTTTTGAATCCTTTATGAGAGAAAAAATTTTTAATCCTGCAGGAATGGATGAAACCCTGTACTTTGAAGAGGGCAGATTTATCCCAAGAATGGCAAGGGGATATTTAGAAAACAGGGAGTCCGGTAAATTTGAGGAGTTTGACTATGGTGAGGAGAGCTTTTTTGCCACTAAGGCAGATGGCGGAATTTACACATCTGTGATGGAGTTTGTAAAATGGGAAATAGCATTGAGAAACCATCTTTTAGTCAGCGAAGCGAGCCTTAAAGAGGCTCAGACACCCAAAATTGATATAAAGAATCTACCCGGTAATTCTTACGGATATGGATGGTTTATTGAAGAGAGAGATGATTATCCTGTAAAAGTATATCATACAGGAGATAACGGGGGATTTCAGATATATGCTGCAAGATACCCGGAGCAACAAATACTGGTTCTTATCTTTTCAAACAGAAATGATAGAAACAGGGAGGAAAACGCCCACAAAATTGACGAAATTCTCAAAATGGGCGGTTGGCTTTAGTCAATCAGATTTTCTTATCAATAATTGAAACACTTGCCTGAGCAAGTGGCATGACTGTAACATCACAAATGTTAACGTGTTCTGGAGCAGAAGCTACATACAGAACAACATTTGCAATATCCTCAGAAACAAGTGGTTTAAAGCCTTTGTATACATTTGAAGCCTTTTCTGAATCGCCCTTGAACCTGACCATGGAGAATTCGGTCTCAACAGCACCTGGACATACTTGAGATACCTTAATATTGTACTTGTGGAGATCCATCATCATACCTCTTGATAAGGCATCAACAGCATGTTTGGTTGCACAATAAACATTACCGTTAGGGTAAACATCCTTTCCAGCGATGGACCCAATATTTATAATATGGCCACCACCCCTCTTTATCATCAAGTTTGATATTATTTTTGAGACATAAAGTAAGCCCTTGATATTCGTATCAATCATCCTCTCCCAATCATCAATTACACCCTGATTAACTGAGTTTAATCCAACTGCTAGCCCCGCATTATTTACAAGCAAATCAATCTCCTGCCAGTTTGGAGGAAGTGCTCCAAGATAGTGCTCCACCTGACTCAACTCTCTTACGTCAAAACTCAGTGAAAGAACCTTCTTTTTGGACTCTTTTTCAATTAGTTTTGCCACCCTTGACAATTGTGCAACTCTCCTTCCGGTGATAATCAAATCATATCCCGCAGATGCCAGCTTTTTAGCAACAGCCTCTCCAATTCCGGATGTAGCTCCGGTTACAAGTGCAATTTTCCCCATATTTATTCAAGTAATCTTAAGAAATTCTCACCTAATATAAGTTTTATATCACTTTCAGAATACCCCCTCTCAATAAGCTCATCAGTAATAACAGACAGCTTATCAACACTTTCCACTCCCTCAGGGGCAACCTCAATACCATCGAAATCAGTTCCAATACCTACATGTTCAGCACCTACCAGTTTAACAACATGGTCAATATGATCAACAACCTCTTTATAAGATGGTCTTTTCAGTGCAAACATATCACGTTTTGTTCTCTCATACTCATCTGCATATTTTACAGGATCCACCTTCCACTTGCTTTCTGCCTCTTCAAAAGCATCACAAAGCGGCCAGAATTTTTCTGCATATTGACTATTAAGAAATGGCGGATAAAAGTTAATCTGGACAACACCACCGGTGGAGGCAATTTGTTTTATCATCTCATCGGTAAGATTCCGAGGATGATTTGCAATTGCCCGGCAACATGAGTGAGTTGCAACTACTGGAGAATCAGAGTATTTAATTACATCTTGGAAAGAGTCGTCAGAAATGTGAGATACATCAATCAGCATTCCCAATCTGTTCATCTCCTTGACAACCTCTATCCCAAAGGGACTTAGACCATTCCACCTCTTCTCTTTTGTTGCGCATGAATCACATATTTCGTTGTTTCCTGCGTGTGTAAGGGTCATGTATCTAACTCCCATATCGTAAAAAAGTCTGAGAAGGCTAAGGTCGGTTTGAACCGGGAGACCGTTCTCCATGCCCATAAAAACAGACAAAATGCCTGACTCAAAGTTATCTCTGGCATCCTGAGCATCTAGTGCAACAGAAACTCTCCCCTCACTTGCCTCTACTGCATCGTATGTTCTTGCAATCATTTGCATTGCCCTCCTGGTTGCAGTATCGGGTTCAATTGTATTGGGTGTATATATTGCAAAGAAGGCGGCATTAAGGCCACCCTCTTTCATTCTTACAAAGTCAAAATGTCCCTCCTCTCCTCTTTTATTAATATCTGCACCTGCCAGAAGTCTTATAGGAGTATCGCAATGTGAATCAAGGACAAAGATATCTTTATGAAAATTCTTTTTGTTCATGCTTACTTTATTGGAAAAATTTCCATAAAGATAGCATTTATTGTTCAAATTTAATTATGGTTTAAGCCTTTTAATTGAAGCCTGTGAGCTGGTTTGGACTTTTTTCATCACCGGATTTCCGGAATAGTGAAGAACAGAACCTCCGGATAATTCGGCAGAGAGAGATCCGGTGACATTACTCCTAATGTTACTAACGCCACTAGCCTCTATTTCAGCCTCTTTTACACTAAAGTGTTCGGCATCAAGTACAGAAGCACCTGATGCTTCAAATACAGCTGAAGTGGAAGATCCTTTCATCCTGACATTAGTAGCACCTGATATTGAGACCTCTGTTTTGCCTGCATTCCCGGAAAAATTCATTTTAGATGCTCCGCTTCCTCCTATCTCCAAATCACCTGACTCTTGTTCAATTGTAACAACAGAAGCACCTGAAATGTCATATTTTACAGCATCAGCCCTCCCTTTTATATCTAGTTTTGAAGCTCCGGAGACCTGGATGGAGGACTTTTCAGTAATGATATGCAATCCCTCCACATTTACCGCACCACTAAAATCTCCCTTGAAAGATGAAGGATTAAACTGACCATTTGATTTTAATTTAGCTGCCCCTGAAATAAATAGTCTCTCAAGCTGACTAATTGTAATATTTGCTTTTATGTGTTTAATATTTCTTTTTAAGGAGGCTGGCATGTTATAACTATCAAGGTCAAGATGCAAAACACCATCTTTAACCTTTACCTGGATGTATTTTGCAATTTCTGCATCGGCAGTAGTAGTAACAGAATTAGTAGCTGATTTTGTGAGTGTTATATCAAAAACGCCACCTGCATTTACACCGGTAAAGGCTGATACCGGATGACTTTTAGTCACATCCTGTGCGAACAAATAGGCCGACAGGAGAATTAATGTTAACAGAAGTGATAATCTTTTCATTGTATTAAATAATTTTTAAATAATTAATCGTATTTATATTATGCATAATATTCTATTTTAGTACTTTACTAGCGATTCGACATACCTTACAAGCCTATCTCCGCCCTCTATCTTATCTGTGTAGTATCCCTTAATTATCTCTCTCTTCTCCCTGCTACTCATTGATGAAGGTAACTGATCTGCCATAAGAGTGCTTTCATCATTAAGTTGCCTTATGGTAGATTCAACTGTAAGTTTTTCATCAGGACTTAAAGAGCCTGACATCTTTTGAATTTTCAAACTCTGCTCGTTTAGAATCTCAATGTAGTACTCACCTGACTCCATTTCAGACAACCTGTTTTTAATAAAAAGGGGGATAGCCATGAGGAGCAATATTGCAGATGCAACCGAAAGTTTTGCCCAGTATGGCATATGAATTACCACAACCTTTTTATTGTTTGATGCTTTGACTTTCTCAAAAAATCTCTCTTTATGACCAGATTGAATTTGTTCTGATTCAAACTCTTCTCTGTTTT
>CAZPRX010000074.1:0-6700 GCA_964588835.1 uncultured Muribaculaceae bacterium | reverse complement strand
GTGCCTTTTTGTCAGAAACAGTGAGATGGCAGATTTGTTGCAATACTCTATGAAAAAAGAGGTGATAAATGAATAAGCAAAATTATCAAGCGCTTGATACTTATGCTGTCAATCTGAATAAACAGGCAGCATCAGGCAAGCTGGACCCTGTTATTGGCAGGGATGACGAAATTAGAAGAGTATTGCAAATACTAAGCAGGAGAACTAAAAATAATCCTATACTTGTAGGGGAGCCTGGAGTTGGAAAGACTGCAATTGCAGAGGGGATAGCTCAGAGAATTTTTAGGGGAGATGTGCCGGAAAACCTAAAATCTAAAATGATATACTCTCTTGATATGGGAGCACTTATTGCAGGAGCAAAATATAAGGGAGAGTTTGAAGAGAGGTTAAAATCTGTTGTTAAAGAGGTGATAGATAGTGCCGGAGAGGTTATAATGTTTATTGACGAGATACACACTTTAATTGGGGCTGGAAGAGGTGACGGAGCCATGGATGCTGCAAATATTCTCAAACCTGCCCTTGCCAGGGGAGAGTTAAGAGCTGTGGGATCAACTACACTTGATGAGTACCAGAAATATTTTGAACAGGACAAGGCTTTAGAGAGACGATTTCAAATGGTTATGGTGGATGAGCCCACTGTATCTGAGGCGGTGTCAATACTGCGAGGGCTTAAGGAGAGATACGAAAACCATCATAAGGTTCAGATAAAGGATGATGCAATAATTGCTGCGGTGGATCTTTCCCACAGGTATATAACAAACAGATACCTTCCGGACAAGGCAATAGATTTAATAGACGAGGCTGCCTCAAAGCTTAGAATGGCAATTAACTCGGTACCTGAGGAGATTGATGAGCTTAACAGAAGGATAAGGCAGCTGGAGATAGAGAGGGAGGCAATTAAAAGGGAGGGGGATAAGACAAAAGTAGGGGAGCTGACTAAAGAGATAGACATTCTCTCAGAGGATAGAGCCGGTAAGAATAAGATATGGGAGAGAGAGAAGAATATTATTGATCAGGTTCAAAAGAAGAAGGTTTTGATTGAAGATTTAAAATTCCAGGCTCAAGAGGCTGAGCGGAGGGGAGATTATGGAAAGGTTGCCGAGTTAAGGTATGGCTCCATTGTATCTGAAGAGAAGAAGATTGCAGAGTTGATGAAGGAGAAAGGGGAGGGAGAGTTTACAATGATTAATGAATATGTGGAGGCCGAGGATATTGCGGAGGTTATATCAAAATGGACAGGTATCCCTGTAAGAAGAATGCTTGAGAGTGAAAAAGAGAAGTTACTCAGAATGGAGGATGCTCTTCACAGGAGGGTAGTGGGGCAGGATGAGGCAATAGAGGCTGTCTCCGATGCAATCAGAAGAAGCAGGGCGGGTTTGCAGGATGCCAGAAGACCTGTGGGCTCTTTCCTGTTTCTCGGAACAACAGGTGTGGGAAAGACAGAGCTGGCAAAAGCCCTCGCAGAATTTATGTTCAACGACGACAACCTAATTACCAGAATTGACATGAGCGAGTATCAAGAGAGGCATTCGGTTTCACGACTAGTAGGTGCCCCTCCTGGTTATGTTGGTTACGATGAGGGTGGACAACTGACAGAGGCGGTCAGAAGGAAGCCATATTCTGTTGTGCTTCTGGATGAGATAGAGAAGGCGCACCCTGATGTTTTTAATGTTTTATTGCAGGTACTGGATGAAGGACGACTTACTGATAACAAGGGCAGAACTGCAGATTTCCGGAATACGGTTTTAATAATGACCTCAAACGCAGGTTCGGCAATAATTCAGGAGCACCTCACAAGGCTTAATGATAATAACCGGGAGGAGCTTCTTGAAAAAACAAGAATAGAGGTAATGGAGTTGCTTAAAACCAATGTCAGACCTGAATTTCTGAACAGAATTGATGAGATAATTATGTTTCACCCTCTTACCATGTCTGATATCAGACAAATTGTTAAGATGCAACTTGAAGGTATAAGTGCAATGATGAGAGAGAAGGGTTTGCGACTTGAGTATACTGAGTACGCAACTGAATATTTGTGCAATAAGGGGTACGACCCAGCATACGGAGCCCGGCCTGTAAAACGACTTCTCCAGAAAGAGCTTGTGAATGAGCTTGCCAGAGAGATACTCAAAGGTGAATTAAATAAAGATAAGCCCATCATTGTGGACTATTTTGACGATGTTCTCGTGTTTAGAAACTAAGAATATAGATAACGTTTGATCTTCTGAGTAGCAGTCTTCTCAAATGGTGAAGACTGCTCAATAATATCAAGGATTTTTGAAGATTTATTAACTCTGTCATTTACGTATTCGAGTAACTCTTTTTTAATCTCGCTAACTCTTTGCTCCATGTTTACCTCCTCCTCATCGTTGAAGGTGTGCAGTTTTTCAATCTGTTCATAATTATAATGCACCATAGCTGAAAGCTTCCCTTTAGTGTTGATTACAAGAGATTCCAGAACCATGTCATGTTCGTTTATGATTGACTCAATCTCTTCAGGGTATATATTCTCTCCGTTAGGGCCTACAATCATGTTATCCTTCCTTCCTTTAATATGAAGGTTGCCATGTTTGTCAACAAAGCCGAGGTCTTTTGTCCTGAACCATCCGTCTTCAGTGAAACAACTTGCTGTAGTAACCGGATCTTTGTAATAGCCCTCCATTACATTGGGCCCCTTTACAACTATCTCACCTATACCTTTTTTGTTAGGGTTGAGAATTTTCATCTCAATATCCGGTAGCTGTGGACCGGTGGATTGCCACTTAACTTTTCCAGGTATGGCCCCTGCAAGCAGAGGAGATGTTTCAGTAAGTCCGTATCCTATTCCATAAGGGAAACCTGCATCGGCCAAAAACCTCTCTACAACTCCATCAAGTTTTGACCCACCGATTCCAAAGAAGCGGAGTCTTCCCCCAAATGTCTGACAAAGTTTCTTGCCGGCGATTTTGTGGAATCCTCTTCTGATAAAATGGATTGAATAAAGAAACTGCATAATCCAGTTCTTTGTGAACATGGGCCTGATTTTGTTCTTGTAAATCTTTTCAACAATCAAAGGAACGCTCAGCATAATGGTGGGTCTTACCTCTGCAAGGGCAGGCATAAGCAAAGATGGGGTGGGAGCTCCGTCTAAGTATACAACTTGTGCCCCTTTACTCAAAGGGAGTATTAGACCCAGACTGCACTCATAAGCGTGCGAAAGTGGCAGAATTGAGAGAAAAACATCATCAGGAAACATTGGGAGCAGCTTATTTGCCATGTAGTTCTGAGTAACCAGATTTCTGTGAGTTAACATTACCCCCTTTGAAGTACCGGAGGTGCCTGACGTGTATATAATAGTTGCTAAATCAGAGGGTTCCGGAAGAGCGTTAACAGTATACTGAAACTCACCTTTGCTTTGAGAAATCTCAAGAGTATCCATTACCATTACTAATGAAAACTTATCAAGTAAGGTTTTTGAGAGCTTGTACTGCAGCTTCTCTGATACAATTATTGTAGTAGCCTCTGAATGCTCAATTACATTTGCAATTTCAAATGCTGTAAAATCAGGTAATATGGGAACAACTACTCTTGCGGAGGTTGTTATTGCAAAATATGAGACAGCCCAATTGGGCATGTTACTTCCAAGAATTGCAATTTTCTCACCCTTCTTTATTCCGTGTTTATTAAATATATCTGTGAGAAACTCAACTCTTTCACCAAACTTCTCGTATGTAAGTTTTTCCTTTTTTATTGTCGAAAATGCTTCGCGATCTTTAAAGTCTACGATACTCTTTGCATAGATATCCGTAAGACTCATACCCATTACCTCACTAATCATAAGCTTGTCTTTTTCTGTTATTGCAAAGATAGAAAATCCAAAATATATATCAGGTTGCCTATGGTCCGATTTTTGTTAAATTTGTGCAGTGTTTAATTTGAAGCAGATAATGTTTTTTAAGAAAAAGATGCAAAACAGAGTGATTGAGAGACTTGCCAAAAGGCTCTCGTCTGAGTTTATGCCTATTGGATCTGCCAGAAAAGTGATCTTCTTGATAGAGTCAGATACTGAAAATGTTGAACTGGCTGCTGATTATCTTACAGACTTGCTGAAAAAGAGGGGGATAGAGTGGGTCGGTATTGTTGTAGAGAGGGCAAATAAGAAAAGTATGGACTTTTCTGAAAAAGAGGGATATATTATCGTAAGACATAAGGATCTCTCATATTTTGGACTTCCCAGGGGATTGGACAAAATGGATGAGATTAAAAATAGATACGACATTTTAATTGACTTTTCCGAGCAATACGATTTCACCTCATTATACATTTCGCTTGTAATAGACGCAAAATTCAAAGTGGGCAGATACTCCGGAGATGACTCTCCATACGACTTTGTCGCACGTGCAGAGGATAATTCTTCCCTTCAGTATATAAAACAGGTAGTTCATTATCTGGAATCAATCAAACCATCCAAGCAATGATAGATGATTTTTATAATTCAGACAATGACGATGAGTTGGAAGACATATCTCATCTGGTAGATAGGGTAACAAACGCCTTTGAATCAGGTGAACTATACAATCTGAGATTCACTGAGGAGGAGTTTGATCTGGTTATAGGCCACTTCTTAAATGAGGCCGATGATAATATTGTTTACGAGCTGGCCAGGATGGCGTTTGAGCAGCATCCATACTCGGCAGACATGGGTATGAAATATGCCGATGTGTTAATTGTAAACAGAGAGACTGAGCGGGCAAAGGAGATACTATCAGGGCTTCTTGACAAGGTCCCACACAATGGGGATGTTTACTTTCTCTTCTCAAGAGCTTTTATAAGAGAGGCAAATTTGATTCTTGCGAAAATATCGCTTGAAAAGGCAGCAGAACTCTCTCCTGAAGATGCTCCTGATATGTATCATACAGCAGCTCAGGACTGTATAGATATGAACGAGTATGAAGGAGCGCTTGAATTTATATCTTCCACAATCTCAATAGAGGGTGAGACACTAGAGCTTCTAAACGATACAGCATTCTGCTATGAAAGGCTGGGTAAATTTGACGAGAGTTTAAAAGCTTACGAAAAGTGTCTGGATGACGATCCATTCAACGATAACATATGGTTTAATGTGGGTACAATACACGCCAGAGAGTTGCGTTTTGAAAAAGCAATAGAGGCTTTTGACTATGCAATTGCTCTAAACCCCACAAATTCATCGGTCTTGTACAACAAGGCCATAGTTTATGTAAACACAGAGAATTATCACAAAGGGATTGAAACTTTTCTGGAGTTTCTCACTTACGAACCAGGAAATCTTTTTGCCATTGTGGGTATTGCCGATGCTTTTCTTGCCACTGACAATCTGATAGAGGCGGACAAGTTTTTCAGAGAGGCTATTGTTATAGACAAAGATAATAACGAAGCAAATACAGGACTTGCATACATAAATATGCTAAGGCATGACCACTTCAGCTCGCTCGTTTTCCTGAGGAGAGTAATGGGAAAAGAAGATACCGATTATAACATTCTTTCAAATCAGCTGGATGTTACTTTCAGGAGGACTGCCCTGCCTGAATTCCTCCTTTTTTACGCGGTTTCACAGTTCTTTCTACACAATAAGGAGCAGTTCCAATACTGTATCGAGAAGCTTGCCGCAATTGACCAGCTTTGGTTAAGAAAACTATCTGAGATAGTCCCGGAGCTAAAACATGACAAACATTACTTTGCAATCATGCGCAAGTATTTGATTAAATAACAACCTAACTAGATGAGAAAATACATACTCACCTTCTTCAAAGGCCTGGCAATGGGAGCAGCCGACGTTATCCCGGGAGTTTCAGGCGGTACAATCGCTTTTTTGACAGGTATATATGCAGAACTGCTCAACTCAATCAAATCAATCAACTGGAGCAGCTTAAAACTGCTTTTTAAGGGCAAGTTCAAAGAGTTTTCCGCTGCTGTAAATTTAAAATTTCTAATGGCAGTAGGAGGTGGAATAATAGTAAGTATTTTTTCACTTGCAAGGCTGATGCAATACCTGCTTGTTAATCATCCCATACCGCTCTGGTCATTTTTTATGGGACTCATTGCAGCCTCTGCAATTTATGTTCTTAAAGAGATTAAAAAATGGTCTCTCACCCATTTTATCGCCCTATTGGCGGGAATTGCCGTCGCAGCCTGGATCTGCCTGGTATCACCCAGTCAGACAACAGAGGCATACTGGTTTATTTTTCTATCAGGTGTAATCGCTATTTGTGCAATGATTTTGCCCGGTATATCAGGTAGCTTTATATTACTTCTTTTAGGCAAATATGCCTTTATAATGAAATCAGTAACCGAATTCAATATTCCCGTTCTCATTACATTTGCAATAGGTGCAGCAATAGGAATTGTAAGTTTCTCCCACTTTCTCACCTGGCTTTTAAAGAGATACTACAAACCCACCCTATGCGTTCTTGCAGGATTCATGATAGGCTCCCTTGTAAAAGTATGGCCATGGAAACGAGTAATTGATGAAGCCTCCCACATTGACAGACCCATCCTTCCAGGCCAATTCGAAACCACAACCGGCGAACCAGCTCAGCTCGGCCTGGCCCTCCTCTTCATAGCCATTGGCTTCTCAATTGTTTTTCTAATTGAATTTATGGCCAAATCCTTGAAGAAATAAAAAATTGTGCTATCTTTGCACTCCTCAAAAGGGTTCGGTAGCTCAGTTGGATAGAGCAAC
>CAZPRX010000073.1:0-6715 GCA_964588835.1 uncultured Muribaculaceae bacterium | reverse complement strand
ACAACTAAATCAGGGCCTATGAAATCCTCGGGTATGTAAAATAAATCTCCAAGGAATCCGGGTTTTCTTAAGTATGGAATGTAACCGTTTACATTGCAGGAACCACTTTTTAACTTAAGTAGTCCGCACATTATTTTAAGAAGTGTGGTCTTTCCCACTCCGTTTTGTCCCAGCAGGCCATATATCTTTCCTGCCTCAAGTTTCAAAGAAACATCGTTGAATACAACGTGTTTAGAATAATTAAAATGCAGATTATCAATTGTTACCATTTCGTTTTGGTTTTGTTTCGTCTTGGTGTGTTAGTGAAGTAGTGCACTGCAAATGTAATTCCTTTTTTCTTTCTGCCAAAAAAAAGTTAGTTTTGTATCAATATATTTTTTAATAAATGAAGAAACTACCTGTAATACTGAGCGTTCTGCTCACATTTTTTTTTGTGGAAAATTTGTTTTCACAATCTTTTGTCTCAGATGAGAAGGAGTTAAAGGAAATTTTAATGTATCTGGCAGATGACAATATGAGGGGGCGGGAGACTGGATCAAGAGAAGATAAAAAAGCAGCAAAGTTTATTGCATCAAAATTAATT
Source organism: uncultured Muribaculaceae bacterium (assembly GCA_964588835.1). GTDB lineage: Bacteria > Bacteroidota > Bacteroidia > Bacteroidales > UBA932 > Bact-08. The sequence continues at coordinate 6,132 of CAZPRX010000073.1, read as the reverse complement.
AGTTATGGATTTACTCCATTGATAGGAGATAATCCGCTTGTTCCCTTTAACCTTTTGTTATACAGAGAAGTGGGATTTGGTTCACACTTAAAAGTGGCTTCAAAAAATTATGTTGAGTGGAGAGATTTTAAGGTTCATCCACAATCACCAAGTTCATTTCAAAAGTCAAGATTGGTTTATTCTTCTGACTCAACAATGCAATTAGAGGGGTCAGTTGTTATAATTAAAACCACATCTGATAGTATTCCTCTGAAGGCTGCCTCTTATAAATCAAAGGGGGTTTCAGCCATACTTGTAAATACCGGGGAGAGTATTTCTGATCTCAGAAGGGGTGGAACAACAGTGTTATCAATTCCTGTTATTCAAATTTCTGATGATTTATATTCAAACCTCAAAATTAATTCCGGTGAAGTTGTAGATTTTAAAACAGTTTCAAATACAGTTGAGGGCACCTCTTACAATGTTGCAATGAAATATGGCAAGGATAATTCGCCGTTAACAGTAATGATAGGAGCTCATTATGACCATCTTGGGATGGGTGGGCCCTCTTCTGGAAGTATGAAACCCACTGAGCTTCTTGTTCACAATGGTGCCGATGATAACGCGAGCGGAGTTGCTGCTGCACTTGAGATTGGAAGATTACTATCGGCTTATGCGGATTCTCTGAATATCAGAGTTATTGTAGCGGCATTTGGAGCAGAAGAGAGAGGCATTATAGGATCAAGAATTATTGCTGATACTTTAGGCAAGTTGAATCTACTTCCAAATCTGATGATTAATCTTGATATGGTTGGAAGACTATCTGACAACAAACTTCAAATTGGTGGAGTGGGAACATTTAATAATGCAACTGAGATTGTTAACAAAACAAACGAAGGGAGTGAGTTTGTACTGACTCTTACTAAGGATGGATACGGACCCTCTGACCATTCATCATTTTATACTGCCGGGGTTCCGGTCCTCTATTTCACAACAGGAGTGCACAAACAGTATCACACACCTGAAGATGATGTTGATTTTATAAATTTTGAAGGCATGGGAAGAATCTCTGGTTATATCGCCTCAGTTGTAAGCAACATCTCAAATACAGGAGTTCCACAATATATAAAGACAGATGCTCCTCAAACAATGTCAAGAGCTTCTTTTAAAGTAACACTGGGGGTAATACCGGATTTCACATACGAAGATGGAGATGGTTTCAGAGTCGGTTCAGTAAGCGACGGTAAACCTGCTGAAAAGGGAGGAATGGTTGCCGGTGATATTATTAAAAAGATGAATGAAAAGAGTATCTCAAATATATATGAGTACATGGCAATGCTTGGCGAGTTGAAAAAGGGTGATACTTTAAAGGTATTGGTAGACAGAGATGGAAAATTAATTAATTTGGAAATTCAATTATGAAAAAGGTGCTTTTGTGGATTGCTGCTATAACAATTACTCTTTCTGCAGTCTATTTTCAAAGAATTACAGGGCCTACAAAACCGGTAAGGCTAGAATTTAGTTATAAAGACAGCGTATGCAATGCTGTATTGCTTAGAAGTACAGAAACTACTTTAACTCACGATGAGGCAATTTCAGACTATAAGTCAACCGTTAAAACATCACCGGTTAAAATTATGGTATCGGGTCTGCCAGAAGGTGTTAAGGCTGAAATGATATACTCTCTTTATCCGGGAGATTGGGGTGCCGACACTCTTAAATCATCCAGAGCAGGGGATATGTTTACATTTGATGTACCAGCACTGCCGGCAGCATCAAAGATTAAATATTCAGTTTATCTGGTTGATGATTTTGACAGAGTATCTGTAGGTGAGGGGAATGTTATTCTTCGTTTCAAGGCCCCTGTACCTGCATATGTGCTTATACCCCATATTCTGCTGATGTTTATTGCCATGCTTTTTTCAAACTTTACAGGAGTCGCATCATATCTTAAGAATATCAGAATAGATAAATATGCGTTGATAGTCCTTATAACACTTGGCTTAGGTGGCCTTATTCTTGGTCCAATAGTGCAGAAATTTGCGTTTGACGCTTACTGGACGGGATGGCCTTTTGGTGAAGACCTTACAGATAACAAAACTCTCTTTGCCTTTATTATATGGTTTGTCGCATGGCTTCTAAACAGAAAAAAGGGCAGCAGAAAATATTTGTATATTATCGCTGCCCTCGTTATGCTTTTGGTCTATTCCATTCCGCACAGTACAGCCGGCTCAGAGTATGACCACTCAAAGGGAGAGGTAGTAACCGGTTTTTAATATTTGTGAGTATCTGGTTTTGAAAGATCTTCGTTGCTCATTTTTACCCTGGTCATAGCCCTCCACACGTAGTAGATGTATCCCATCACAAATGGAACCATTAAAGATGCATATGCCATAGTTTTGAGTGTAAATTCGCTTGAAGAGCTATTTGCCAATGTAAGTGAGTACTGAGGATCTACAGTAGAGACAAAATATGCAGTGTCATTAAATGCTGCACAAATCAGAATACTCCAAACGGCAAGTACAACGCCTCCTCCGGTCATAAAGAAATTGCTCTTTTTTGCCGATTTGCCAAATATATTCATAGCAAGTCCTCCTAAAACAAGAAGAACTCCGGCCAGTAACATTATTAATGGCCATATAAGTTCAGTCATGTTAAACAGATATTTGTACTTAACCGGAGATATAAGTCCATTCTCAGGATTAACATGGTATCCGGTCATTGTAAACAGAGCAATCAGAAAAGCAACAAATCCAAGAACAAAAGCGGGTCCGGTAATCTTAATCTGATTTTTGCACTTTCTGTTGAGAGATTCTGAATCTATCTGCATCATTACATACATCAGACCAAGTGTTCTCGCCGCAAGATATACCACTATTCCAAGCAAAAGGTTAAAAGGATTTGCAATAGCCTCCAGGCCATGCCAGCCCGTGGTCCAGTAGGAGATGGTCGGCTGGAATGCATCTGCAATACTGCTTTTATTCATTACAAATGATCCGCCGGAGAAGAACATTCCCACAGCAACTCCCAGTAAAATAGTGCCAAATGTGCCGTTCAGGAAAAGAAAAGTTTCATATGTTTTTGCCCCCAGTAAATTTCCGGCTTTGCTCCTGAATTCAAATGAAACAGCTTGTATGACAAAAAGAAATAGTATTGCCATCCATAGCCAGTAGGCACCACCAAAGCTTGTAGAGTAGTAGAGTGGAAAAGAGGCAAAAATAGCACCCCCGAATGTCACAAGTGTAGTAAAGGTTAGTTCCCATTTATGTCCAAGGGCGTTTACAAGAAGTGTCTTTTCATCTTTCTCCTTTGCGGTGCTGAAAAGGAGTGACTGTCCTCCCTGAACAAACATCAGGAAAACAAGCAGAGAACCCAGCAAGGATACAATTATCCACCAGTATTGTTGAAGTATATAAATCATAGTTAAGTCTGTTAAAATAATTAAATTCAGGCTCCAGGCCCTTTTTTGATAACCTTAATCATGATACCTATCTCAGCTATGAGCAAGATGGTAAATAGAACAAAGAACATTATGAGTGTTGTCTGTACAGATCCTGCGCTTACTCCGGATACTGCCGCATTAACAGGCAGCAAATCCTGAATTGTCCATGGCTGTCTTCCTACCTCTGCTACAATCCAGCCTGCCTGAGAGCAGATATAAACAAGAGGGATACTGGCTATTGCAACCCAGTGATACCATTTATGCTTCCCAATAATACCTTTATACTCCATATAAAGGGTTAATCCGAAGAATAAGAGGAAGAAGCCTCCGAGTATAACCATAATATGAAATGCATAGAAGGTTAGAGGAACATTAGGTACAACATCGGTAGGTTTTTCTATATATCCATAACCAAAATGGTCAAAATTATCCATAAGCTGCTTGTATGCAATCTCTTTTCCCTCTTCATCACCTGCTTGTTTTGCCTTTCTGTAATCAGCAAGGCCCTCAATAGCCAGTTTTCCAAGAGCCATTCTCTCCTCAACAGGAGGTGCCACTTTCTCGTTGCCATTTCTGTCTGTGTAAATATATCCTCCCTCCAGAATGTCCTCTACACCAGGAATGTAAGTGTCCATTTTTCGGTTAACAAGCAGAGAGAGTCCCTGAGGTATAGAGATGTTTACCCAGAAAGGTTTTTCATTTTTATATTTTAAAGGATTATCGTAGTAATCTTTAATCTGTTTTCCGGGATTGAGTATACCGAATGCCACGATTGCAGTCCCTTCGTGACTTTTATACAGGCCCTCCATAGCCGCCAGTTTCATCGGCTGTTTCTTAGCTACATGTACTGCAGAACCATCTCCTGACCAAATAAGGATTATTAAAGAGATAAGGCCAAAAATTGCTGAAATTTTGATGCTTTTTCTGGCAAATTCCTCCTCTCTTTTTTTCATGAGGAACCAGGCAGAGACTCCAATTACAAATATTGCAGCAAGCACATACCCGTTTGTGGTGGTATGAATAAATTTATTTATTGCTACAGGAGAGAGGGCAACAGACCAAAAATCTACCATCTCGTTTCTGGCAGTATCAGGATTGAACTGCATACCTGTAGGAAATTGCATCCATGCATTTGCTACAAGAATCCACAGAGCAGAAAGATTTGTACCTATAGCAACCAGATAAGTTGATATTAGGTGAGCTTTCTTGCTTACTTTATTCCATCCAAAGAACATAACTGCAAAAAAAGTGCTCTCCAGGAAAAATGCAAGAATTCCCTCTATCGCAAGTGGAGCTCCAAATATATCTCCAACGAACCAGGAGTAATTTGACCAGTTTGTGCCAAACTGAAATTCCAGGATTAGCCCTGTTGCAACTCCTATGGCAAAGTTAACTGCAAAGATATTCATCCAGAATTTAGCAGTTCTTTTCCAAAATTCATTGCCGGTTCTTACATAGTATGTCTCCATTATGGCTATGATGAACCCAAGCCCCAGGGTGAGCGGTACAAAAATCCAGTGGTACATTGCAGTAAGAGCAAACTGGAGTCTTGACAAATCAACAAGTGAAGCTAAAATCATGGTTTAAGTTGTTAGTTTAGGTTATTTAGGATTAATCAGATTCTCTATTACTTTATTGCTCTTCTCCTCTGTGGTGTTGTAATCCCTCAGGTCAGACTTAAAGAAGAACAGTTTCAGTACAAAAAACATAATAAAGAGTTTGATAGCTATTATTATCCAAAGAGTTTTTCCTAAAGATGTCATGTTTCTGAACCCTTCGTAATAAAACCTCCATACTCTCTTGAATATATTGTCTTTCATAGATGAAAATTTGCTCTAATATAGTTTTTTTTTTGCTTGGGCAAAAGCGAAAAGGTATATTTGTCTAAAATATTGACCATATATGGAAAGAAGAAATTTTCTAAAATCGGCCCTTCTAGGAGGAATAGCGGGGGCAGTTCAGTTAAAGCCGGGTAATTTGTTTGCATCTGAAAGCAAAGAGGCTCAGAGGCCAAACGATCTTGTTGCTGTTATGGGAGGAGACCCTGTGTCAATGTACAAGAGAGGAATTTCTGCAATGGGAGGAATGTCAAAATTTGTTAAAAAAGGAAATAAAGTTGTAGTAAAGCCTAATATAGGGTGGGATAAGAAACCTGAATTTGCTGCAAATACTAATCCGGAACTTATCGCAGCAATTGTTAAAGATTGCCTCTCTGCAGGTGCTTCTGAAGTTGTGGTTTTTGATCACACTTGCGACGAATGGCAGGCATGTTATAAAAATAGCGGTATTGAGGCTGCAGCCAAGGCCGCAGGTGCTAAAATTGCGTTTGCCCATGATGAAAAATACTTTAAAGAGGTATCTCTTCCAAAAGGTGTAAGACTAAAAAGTGCAAAAATCCACGAATCAATTATTGATTGTGATATGTGGATCAACGTTCCTGTTCTTAAGAACCATGGCGGAGCAAAAATGACAATGTCTATGAAAAATTTTATGGGTATTGTCTGGGATAGAAGATTTTGGCATGCAAATGACCTCCAGCAATGTATCGCTGACTGTTCCACATACTCTAAAATGCCTTCTTTAAACATTGTAGATGCATACAGGGTGATGACTCAGAATGGCCCCAAGGGAAAAACTATTGATGATGTTGTCCTTGCAAAAGCACTTTTTATGTCTGCTGATATAGTTGCAGTTGATACAGCAGCTCTAAG
>CAZPRX010000072.1:0-6801 GCA_964588835.1 uncultured Muribaculaceae bacterium | reverse complement strand
CTCTCATAAAGAAAGAGTTTGGCAAGGAGCAACTTATCAAGGAGCAGTCCAAGAAGGTTGCAATCAAGGTGAGGGATATCACCGATAAGGCAGAGATGAGCAAACACGACGACAATGATGAAGAGAACCAGGTAAGGGAGGTATTCATCAAGACCTCTATCGTTGAGCCACCTCAGCCTAAAATCATAGGCAAGATAGACCTTGACAAGCCTTATCATCAGCATGTGCCGGCAACTCCCCAGAAGCCGGAGGTTAAACCCGAGCCTGTAAAAGCGGCTGAGGTTATTGCTGAAAAGCCAGAAGAATCAAAAATTGAAATGCCGGTTGAGAAACCTACAGAAAAGCCGGTTGAGAAGCCTATAGAAAAGCCGATTGAGCAACCAATCGAACAGCCTGTCGAGAAACCTGCTGAGCAACCAATAGAGAAACCTGTGGAGATTCCTGCATCAAAAATTGAGGAGAAGATAGAGGAGAAGGCCGAAGAGAAGACCGAGGAGAAGACCGAGGAGAAACCGGCAGAGGTTGTTGCCCAGAAAAAGGCAGGGAAATCTGTTGAAAAACCCTCAGAAAAATCTAAAGATAAAGCCAAAATTCAGCCCAAACCTGATGAGGAGACCCCTCAGGAGTCTGACGCCCCTGCTCCTATTGAGCATATCGAAACAAAATTTGAAAAGCTTGCAGGGCCAAAAATTAGCGGTACAATTGACCTTTCTCAGTTTGAGAAGAAGAAGATTGAACCTAAACTTCATAAAGGCAAGAGAGAGCGTATACACAAAAGTGGAAAAGAGAAGGTTGATATATCAAGAGAATCCGGCGCAGATCGTAAACCGGCCAAACCGGCTGAGGCTCCTGCTTCACCAGGAAAGAGCCTGAGACCTGCTAAAGACTCTAAGCACCTTGTTAAATCAAAAGACAGGTTTAAGCCTGTAAGAGCTGAGGTGGACGAGGACGAGGTACAAAAGCAGATTAAGGAGACCTATGCAAGAATGACTGAGGGCAAGGGTAAGACTAAGGGCTCAAAGTACAGAAGGGACAAGAGGGACATGGTGAGTCAGAAGATGATGGAGGAGCAGGAGATGCAGGAGAAGAGCTCATCAATTCTGAAAGTTACAGAGTTTGTTACGGTAAATGATCTGTCTATCATGATGGACGTGCCTGTAATCAAGGTAATTGAAGCCTGTATGAACCTCGGTCTTATGGTGTCAATAAATCAAAGACTTGATGCAGAGGCGATGGTTCTGGTAGCTGAAGAGTTTGGCTACACTATGGAATTTGTTACAGCAGATATTCAGGGTGCAATACATGAAGATGCGGACACAGAGGAGAATCTGATGCCAAGACCTCCTATCGTAACTGTTATGGGTCACGTAGACCATGGTAAAACATCCCTTCTTGACTACGTAAGAAAAGCAAATGTAATTGCCGGTGAAGCCGGTGGTATAACTCAGCATATAGGTGCTTACAATGTTAAGCTCCCTGATGGTCAAAGAATAACATTCCTTGACACTCCGGGTCACGAAGCCTTCACAGCTATGCGTGCCAGAGGTGCGAAGGTTACAGATATTGCAATTATTATTATCGCTGCAGACGACGCCGTGATGCCTCAGACAAAAGAGGCTATCAACCACGCTCAGGCTGCAGGTGTACCGATGATCTTTGCAATTAACAAGATAGACAAACCGGGTGCAAACGGAGAGAAGATAAAAGAGCAACTTGCAAACATGAACCTTCTTGTAGAGGACTGGGGTGGTAAATACCAGTGTCAGGAGATATCTGCAAAGCAAGGCTTAAATGTTGACAAACTCCTTGAAAAGGTTCTTCTTGAGGCCGAATTACTTGACCTCAAAGCAAATCCTAACAAAAATGCTAATGGTACCGTAATTGAATCTTCACTTGACAAGGGAAGAGGTTTCCTTGCAACAGTACTTGTACATTCAGGTACAATGAAGGTTGGAGATTTTATTCTTTGCGGAAGCACACATGGTAAAATTAAAGCGATGTTTAACGAGAGAGGACAGAAGGTTACTGAGGCGGGACCGTCTACACCAGTGTCAATTCTCGGACTAAACGGAGCTCCTGCTGCCGGTGAAATATTCAATATCATGACCGATGAGAAAGAGGCCAAGGATATTGCAAACAAGAGAGAGCAGCTTATAAGGATTCAAGGGCTCAAGACTCAGAAACACATTACTCTTGAAGAGATAGGAAGACGAATTGCAATTGGTAACTTCCAGGAGCTGAACATTATCGTAAAAGGTGACGTTGACGGCTCAATTGAAGCACTTTCTGACTCACTTATCAAGCTTTCAAATGAAGAGATTCATGTGAATGTTATTCACAAAGCTGTGGGTGCCATCTCTGAGAGTGACGTTCTGCTGGCTGCAGCTTCAAATGCAATTATCATAGGCTTCCAGGTTCGCCCTTCTGCCAACTCCCGTAAACTTGCAGACAAGGAGGAGATTGAGATACGTCTTTACTCCGTAATTTATGATGCAATAAACGAGGTTAAGAGTGGTATAGAGGGTATGCTTGCACCAGAGGAGAAGGAGGAGATTACAGCAACAGCTGAGGTTCGTGAAACATTCAAAATCTCTAAGGTGGGTACCATTGCAGGTTGTATGGTTAAAGAGGGTAAGCTCACAAGAAGCGCTAAGGTAAGGGTGATTCGTGACGGTATTGTAATATATACCGGAACACTGGGATCCCTTAAGAGGTTCAAAGATGATGTAAAAGAGGTTGCTTCAGGATACGACTGCGGTCTGAACGTGGACAACTTTAACGACATCAAGGTGGGTGACATCATTGAGTCTTACACAATCGTGGAGGTAAAGAGAAAACTAGGATAGAGTTTATATCAGACGATATTAACCTCTGGTTCAATATCAATATTAAAGCGCTCTTTGACAGCAGTACGAATTTCGTCTGCAAGGTCAAGGAGCTCTTTTCCTTTTGCCCCTTCGAAGGCAAGCAATACAAGAGCCTGTTTTTCATGCACCCCTACATTTCCTTTTCTAATCCCTTTAAAACCGCATTGATCAATAAGCCAGGCAGCCGGAACCTTACTGAATCCCTCCTCTGCCGGAAATATCTTTAATGACGGGTACTCCTCTTTAAGGGCAGAGGCCTGTTCTGCAGGTATAACCGGATTCTTAAAGAAACTCCCTGCGTTTCCTGTAACCTTAGGATCAGGGAGTTTTGACTCCCGAATCTTGCAAACAATTTCCCTGATATCACCAATCCCGGGTTTTTCAATAAGTGAAAGTTCCTGAGCAAGGTCGGCGTAATTAGCGTTAATCACAGGGTGCTTAGCAAGTCTGAATATAACTCTTGTTATAATTGCCCTCCCTTTGAGCTCACTTTTAAAAATTGAATCTCTGTATCCAAATTTGCACTCCACGGCTTTGATTTCTCTCATCTCCAAAAGCTCTGTGTCAAAATATGAGACAGAGACAATGCAATCGGCCGCTTCAGCGCCATATGCGCCAATATTCTGGACAGGAGATGCTCCCACGCAGCCAGGAATAAGAGAGAGGTTTTCTAGTCCACCCCATCCTCTGTCAACGGCATGACTCACCAGATAATCCCAATCAACACCGGCACCTGCCTTTAAATATACAAACTGATTATCCTCATTGTCAATAACAATTTCACTCATTGCAGGATGAATAACCAAACCATTGAAATCTCCCTTATAAAGAATATTAGAACCTGATCCTGTTATAAGCCTCTCCATATTTCTGAACTCATCAACAGAAAACAGTTCTGCAAGCTCCTCTTCATCAGAGGGGGCCGCATACCAATCGGCAGTTGAATTAAGATGCAGAGTATTATCATTTTTTAGACTTCTTCTCCATTCAACTTTGCATTTAAAATTGAGGTCCTTCATCTTCTTCATAATTAACTCTTTTCCTATCAACGTGTTCTCAACTTCCGGTGTCTTCTCCTGCATGATATTGTGCGAGTATGCAAACCGGAAAATATACCTCATTAAAACGATTAGCAACAGCAGTGAAAGCAGAGAAATCTCAGCAGCAAGTGTCTCTTTGATTCTTCTCTCCGCCGACATAAGTTCAGGGTCCGCATCTAAAATACCTTGAATGTTTTCCGGGTTTTCAGAGAGCTCTTCAAAATTGCTTAAAGACCACTTGGCCCCTACAACGCCGCGGGAGAGATAGATTAAACCGCCATTAGAACGGTTCATGGCTATGAGAGTTTTAAAATCTGTGAAATAGACATCACAGTTAACACCCATAGCTCTTTTTGTACTGTCTGCAGCATCAAAAGATGCACCGCAAAGCACTATGTGTGGTACATTATATCCCTCAATTTTATCGTGAATACTCTTAACTGACAAGAACTCCTTTTTGGACATTCTCTCGAGTTTGGGGACTATTGTAATAAACAATTTATCCAGCGACAGAAGTGAATCGGTGACATAGCTCCCGGATGAATCTGATACAGCAAAATCTGTAAAGGTTGAGAATCTCTCAACGCTTGCAGGAATTGTCCTTGAGTCAATAAACGTCCATGTAGAGTCAGGTAGATCCTCTAAAGAGAATGACTCTTGTTTGCCATCCTTTTCGTAGATAAGTTCTGTTAAGTACGATGGTTGCTGAGGATTTCTAACCATAGCAAGCTCCTCATTTATATCAGTCCCTGTATGGAATGGGGTGAAATCTATCAGTGGTAAATTCCTCAGTGCATAAATCCCAATTCCGGCAAGAAGAAGAGAGTATAGGGCCATTGTACCCCACTCCCAGGCAGCTGGAGCCAGAGGTATGAATTTATCCCTTTGGAAGTATATAATTAGTGAGGCTACGAGAAGTGCAATGTTTTTGTAGAAGGTCTCCCAGTTTGTTAGTTTGATTACCTCACCAAAACATCCGCAATCACTTATGGGGTTGTACAAAGCGAGATAAAGAGTAAGAAGAGTGAAAAAAGAGACAAAAATCAAAAGTGCCTTAGACGCTATTTTCATCCTGAGACCAAGCAGAATTGATATCCCAGTTATTGTCTCAGCTACAGACAAAAGCAAACCTGTCCACAGAGCCAGAGATGGCATGTCAGCAAGCCCTGCAAGTTTAAAATACTCGCTTACAACCAATCCGTTACCTACAGGGTCAGATAGTTTCAAAAAACCGGCAAGTAAAAAAACAAGCCCGGCTAAAACTCTTGATAATGCCCTTAAAAACTTCATACCGTTAATTTTTCTTTAATACGTCGAAAAATCTTGTCTGGAGGGAGCATGCTTCCATCTTCTGATGAACAATCAACTCTGATTAGATCCCCTCCCCTGTTACACTCGTCAAGATATACCTCCCTCACCCTCTCCTGAAAGTGAATACTCTCTTCATGAATATCTTTTGCTCCTTTGAGGTACTCTCTGTCCTCACCATTTCTGGCCGCTTTAAGCTTGCTGTCTACGAAATCAAGCGGGACATCCAGAAATAGATTAAGGTCCGGTTTTGGGATTGCAAAATGGCCATATTCTGCTTCAAATATCCAGTCCCGCAGCTCAGAAGATTGTGCTTTATCCTGAACTTTTGCACACTGGAAGGCAATATTTGAATAAAGGTATCTGTCAAGAATGACTACAAAACCACTGTTAAGCCACTCATTAATCATTATTGCAGCATCACCCCTGTCCCCGGCAAAAAGCAGGGCAATAAGATAAGGGTGAACTTCGTTTATTCCGCCAAGCTCTCCCCTTAGAAATTTAGCAATCAAATCGCCATAAACGGGTGAGTCATATCTTGGGAAATGGAGAAATTTTACCTCTCGTCCCCTCTCCTCATAATGTTTTCTCAGAAGCTCTATCTGAGTAGATTTACCGGCTCCGTCCAGCCCTTCAAGAACAATCAACATAATTAAAACACCTATATTTGTGAGACGAAACAAAGTTAGACAAAAAAGGAGAGATAAGATGATAACCATTGACAAAATAAACCGCCCCATGGTTATGGGAATAATCAATCTTAATGCCGACTCTTTTTACGAAGGGAGCAGATGTATTACCGATGCAGAATTCTGCACCAGATACGAAAAACTGCTTGAAGAGGGTGCAGACATTATTGACTTAGGAGCATGCTCTACCAGACCCGGTTCAGTTCCTGTGAGCGAAGAGGAGGAGTGGGAAAGATTAAAGCCGGCTCTTAAGAGGGTACTGAGAGATTATCCGGGCAGTGAAATTTCTATAGACACCTTTAGATCATCAATAGTTATGAGGGCATTTGATTTTGTGGGTGATTTCATAATAAATGACATCTCTGCAGGAGAGGATGACCCGGAGATGCTCAAAATTGCTGCTCAGCTTGAACTACCATATATTGCAATGCATAAACGCGGCACACCTGAAAACATGCAGACTCTTTGCCAGTATGATGATGTAACACAAACAGTCAGGGAGTATTTTGAGGACTTTATCAGAAGGGCAACCGAAAAAGGGATTAAAGATATTATTATCGATCCCGGATTTGGTTTTGCAAAAAACATTGAGCAAAACTATAAGCTTCTTCGAGAACTGGGCAATCTAAAAATCGGCATAAATGGTGAATCCGGCAACTATCCAATTCTTGTAGGATTATCACGTAAGAGTATGATTTACAAACTACTTGAAAAAGACCCTGCCGATGTTCTTCACGCCACCTCTGCTCTAAATCTTGTTGCCCTTATAAACGGAGCGTCTATTTTAAGGGTTCACGATGTAAAGGAGGCCTGCGAGATTGTGAGAATATGCACTAATTTTGATTTTTAATAAGCTTAAATATGAATTACCATCCCATAAACTCAATATCTCCTGTT
>CAZPRX010000071.1:4532-6899 GCA_964588835.1 uncultured Muribaculaceae bacterium | reverse complement strand
CGTGAGCGGCGGAGAATTTCATTTATCCGTTACATACTTAACGACAAATCAACTGAAAGAGTATTGAGGTTCATGGCACTCTATTCCGGAAAAGAGAATCCAGAATACCGGCCATATAAAATGTACGGAGGTGAGTTCTGGCCTAGATTTAAGAATGAGGGCGCGGGTTGTTCTGCATTTGCAATTGCCACTTTAGATGTTGCCGGCATTCCGGTAAACAATCCTGAATGGTATGTCTCAGTTAATATTCCACAGAACATTGTAGGTGGAGCGTACAATAATGGCAGAAAAGTAAGGGGCGTGGATATTGAATATTCAAAACGCTGGCATAGTGGCGAAGGGGTAGCCAATGTAGATTTTTTTCCATACATGGTTTATGATCCGTCAAAACTATACGACTGGATTCAGAATCTTTTGTCAAACCCTGTTAGTGAGTACAAACCTTATTCTATTGGTCGAATAAAAGGGCTCTCCTATGATGCCAGATATATAATTCCTGACGATGAACCAATTATTATTGAAAGAAAGGAGCCGTCGGTATTTGTAAATAAAAATATTATAGTACCTTTGCGCCCCTAATGACATTTGACAATCTTGAAATTATAGAGCCTCTATTGAGAGCTCTTAATCACGAGGGGTATTCTACCCCTACACCCATTCAGCAACAGGCTATTCCGGTAATTCTCAATAACCACGACGTTCTAGGTTGCGCACAGACAGGCACCGGTAAAACGGCCGCATTCTCCATACCCATTCTTCAAAATATATACAAGGCCGAAAGAAAAGGTCAGCGAAGAGAGGTAAAGGCACTTGTATTAACTCCCACAAGGGAGCTCGCAGTTCAAATTGATGAAAGTTTTGCATCATACGGACGATTCACAGATTTAAGACATACAGTAATTTACGGAGGAGTTGGTCAAAGATCTCAGACTGACGCTCTCAGAAGAGGTGTTGACATATTGGTTGCAACTCCCGGAAGGCTTCTGGATTTAATGAATCAGGGCTACGTAGACTTACGCAGAGTTGAGTTTTTTGTACTTGATGAAGCAGACAGAATGCTTGACATGGGATTTATCCACGATATCAGAAAAATCATAACAAAAATTCCTCAAAAGAGACAGACACTCCTCTTCTCTGCAACAATGCCTGACGAGATTGCTCATCTGGCAGAGAGTATTCTAAGAGATCCTGTAAGGATTGAAGTTACACCTGCTGCTTCCACTGTTGATACTATAGAGCAGTTTTTATATTACGCAGACAGAGAGCACAAGATGCCTCTGCTTGTTGACCTCCTTAAAGACGAGAGCAAAGAGTCTGTACTAATTTTCTCCAGAACAAAACATGGAGCAGACAAAATTGCAAAAAACCTTCTTAGAGAGGGCATAAGGAGCGATGCAATTCACGGCAACAAATCGCAGACTGCCAGACAAATTGCTTTGAAAAAATTCAAAGCCAAGAAAATCCGCGTTCTAATTGCAACAGATATCGCTTCCCGCGGTATTGACATTGATAATCTTTCGCACGTAATTAACTACGACCTTCCTGAGGATCCGGAGAGTTACGTTCACAGAATAGGACGTACCGGCCGTGCAGGCATGACTGGAATCGCGCTGTCATTTTGCGACACAAAAGAGAGGACACTTCTTAAGAGCATCCAGAAGCTTATAGGCAAAAAGCTAAATATTCTGGAGCACGAACTTGCAATTTCCGAATCAGTACAGAAGCCAGAGCGTAGGAGCAGAAGACGATAAAGCTTATATTTGCAAATAAAACTGCAAATTATGGCTAAATACGGATGGGCAATCTGGACCCTGCTTCTTGCTGCAATAGCAACATTTCTTGCAATCCCACAAACACGGGAGATCTTTGAAGAGGCCACCGCCTCCCACCCTTACATAATGGGATTTATTAAATTTTCCATTCTCTCAACAATGGGAGAGTTCCTGGCAGTTCGCCTGGTTAAGGGAGAGTGGCAAGTCGTAAAAGGGATGTTGGCAAAAATGGTGGTTTGGGGTGTTCTGGGAATGATGATTGTTGCAATGTTTGCACTATTTACTGCCGGGGTTGCCGGTGCTACTGCCAAAGGTCTTTTATGGACCGGCGGCTCAAAACTCCTTTTTGCCTTTTTCGTTTCATTTATAATGAATTACACCTTTGGGGCGGTCTTCATGGCAGCCCACAGAATTACCGACTCTATTATTGAGAATGGAGGCGGTATGTCAGCTACAATTACAAATATCGACTGGAGCGGGTTTATTAAATTCGTAGTGGGCAAGACAATCCCATTTTTCTGGGTGCCTGCCCACACGATCACATTTCTACTGCCAGATCAGTACAGGGTGCTGTTTGCAGCATCCCTCTCAATAG
>CAZPRX010000071.1:0-4522 GCA_964588835.1 uncultured Muribaculaceae bacterium | reverse complement strand
GTCTTACGCGAAGTTCCGTAAATAGAGGCTTCGTTTATAAGATGTCTGAAGATTCCTATGAAGGTGTCATATCCATTTGATGTGAACACCTCCGGATGAAACTGAACACCATAAACCTTTGTGCTTCCCACCTTTTCCATTGCCTCAATTACCCCATCTTTAGACCAGGCTGTTACTTTGAAACCCGGAGCCACATCTTTCACTCCCTGATGGTGAAATGTGTTTACGGCTACACTGTCCAGACCTATCTGCTTGTTAAGCAGAGAGCCCTTTTCAATAAGAATTGAGTGAGTTCCGTACCAACCCGGAGTACTTTGCCTGTGTTTAATAGAATAACCCTTAAGCTGTGAAGGAAGATCCTGATACAGAGTACCTCCAAAAGCCACATTCAAGAGCTGATGCCCTCTGCATATTCCAAGAAGAGGCACACCCTTCTCAACAGCAAGTCTAATAAGCGCAATGTCAAAATCATCCCTTTTAGGAGCTATTTCACCCATTGCAGTTACAGGCTCTTCGCCAAACCATTTAAGTGGGTCAATATCCTCTCCGCCTGTCATTATTATGCCATCCACCCTCTCCAGCATAGCAGAAAGAATTTCAGGGTCTGCAGTAACAGGCAGAACAACCGGCACTCCACCTGCTCTCAATACTGAATTAACATAAGTGATGGGCACCTGAGTGGTTGTACCCTCTCCCCATGTTGATGAAATGCCTATCACCGGTCTCTTAGAGGTTTGAGCCGACATACTCAATGTGAGCATGATGAACAGGAGAATCGAAAAAGTCTTTTTCATAGTATTTATTTTTGAAATTTCTAAGGCATTGGAACAGGTCCCACCGGCATATGCACGGGGCCGTCAAAGCCCACCGGAATACCTATCAACAACCAGATTGTAAGCATAACGGCCCACACTAAAAAGAATATTACTGTATAAGGAATCATTAGAGATATAATTGTGCCTATACCATTCTTCTCATCATATTTCTGTGCGTAAGTAACAATCAGAGCAAAATAGCTCATCATAGGAGTAATAACATTTGTTACTGAGTCTCCAATTCTGAACGCAGCCTGGGTAAGTCCGGGGTGGTATCCAAGGAGCATAAACATTGGGATGAATACCGGAGCCATAATTGCCCATTTAGCAGAGGCGCTCCCCATAAACATGTTAAGGAAAGCCGCAAGCAAAACAAATGACAAAATAAGAGGGATACCCGTAAAACCGATGTTCTTCAGGAATTGCGCCCCGTCAATTGCCAGTACCAGGCCAAGATTTGAGTAGTTAAACCAGTAGATAAACTGAGCAGCAAAGAAGACAAGAACAATATATCCGCCAAGACCCTTCATTGAGTGAGTCATGTGTTTAATCACATCCTTGTCGTTCTTTATTGTACCTACAATTATCCCGTATATCATTCCCGGAACAAAGAAGAGCAAAAGAAGACCCACAACTATCCCCGAGAAAAACGGAGATCTTAGAACTCCTCCTGTTTCCGGATCCCTGAGGAGCCCGTTTTCAGGTATAATGGTCCATGCCATCGCCGCCATAAAGAGAAGTGTTCCCCAGCCGGCCCATTTAAGACCCCTCTTTTCACGTGGAGTTATCTGTTCAATTTCCAGAGGTTTTTCATTACCATGATACGCTCCAAGTCTGGGTTCTACAATTTTTTCAGTAACCCATGTACCTACAAAAACCACCATCAAAGCACTGGCCACCATAAAAAAGTAGTTTACCATGGGGTTTATGTTCATCTCCGGATCTATAATATTCGCTGCAGAAGTAGAGAGACCCGCAAGTATGGGGTCAACTGAGCCAATAAGAAAATTTGAGCCAAAACCCGCACTTACCCCTGCAAACGCAGCCGCAAAACCGGCCATGGGATGCCTGCCAAGAGCATGAAAAATCATTGCTCCCAAAGGTATTAATATTACATAGCCCACCTCAGAGGCCAAATGAGAGAAAATACCCGCGACAATAATTGAGGCTGTTATAAGTTTTTTAGGAGCTCCCAGAACCAGCTGGCGAACAAGCACCGTAAAAAGGCCGGAACCCTCGGCAACCCCAATACCTATCATAATTACCAATACAAGTCCAAGCGGAGGAAACTTAACAAAGTTATGCTCAACATTTGTGTAAATCCACCTGATTCCATCTCCATCCAGCAGATTTCGCACCTTAATTATTTCACCTGTTGAGGGGTGAGTTGCCTGGAGTCCTACAGCAGATGCCCACCATGAAAGGAGAGCAATAATTACTGCCATCATAAAAAACAGTGTTGCCGGGTGTGGTAATTTGTTCCCGACCACTTCAATAGTGTCTAATACTCTTGCAAAACGGCTTTTATTAGTCATTTTGTAGTTGTGTTGTTTTAGTTAATAATTTATTTTTAGTTGCTTAGTTTTTTCCATATTCCAAAGTTCTCACCTCCACCAAAATCAATATCAAGTGAAGGATTTTCTCCTAATTCAAATTTCACCCTAAAGGCATGCCCATCGCTGCGGAAAGTAAATTCGTTACCATCTCTGTGCACAAGTTTATGCCTCCACCCTTTAGGGCCCACAGTTATGTATGCATCTCCCCCCTCAATATCAACAACTGCCTTTCCAAATAGCTCTCCTTTGTCATAGACTCCGGCAAGATTTGTCACAGGCGGGGCACTCTTTTTCTCTGCCGATGCCTCCCTCTTCTGAGCCTTTTCTCTGTTCTCAGATGAGCTCTTTATCCACTCAGCCAGGTATTCTGCACTGTAGTCTTTAAGATTCTCTTCGCCCCTGTACATATCAATTAACCTCCTCATAAGCGAGTATCTTAGATTTGCAGGAGCATCCGAATTAACAAGAAACACCATTCCAAGGTTCAGTTCAGGAACAAAGGCTACAAGAGTTGTAAATCCCCATGTAGTTCCGGTATGGAACCATAGTCTGTACTTGCTGTTCTGCTCAACAAACCAGCAATGCGCATAGAGGGTTGTCCTTGAGGAGTCCTGAGAGGTTATAGTCTGACCCCTGTGAAGGTAGTTCATCCCCTTCCTTGTAATAATCTCTTTCTCCCCAACGGTTCCCTTATTCAGATGAAACTGAACATATTTAAGCATATCAGGGACAGTTGAATTAACGGAGCCGGCCGGACCCACAACAGTAAGCCAGTGCAAAGCCTGCTCCTCACCCAGGAGTGGTGCAGAATAGATAGAATCTCTCCATCCATAATCATGTGGAACAGCAGCATAAGGTGAGGCTGCAAAAGGCTCCCCATTTGCCGATGTATTGTACATTCCAAGCGGGTCAAGTATCACCTCTTTAAGGTTGTCCTCCCAGCTTTTTCCGGATAGCTTCTCAATTATCTTCTGAGCAATAATAAAAGTTATATTATTGTATTCGTAAGCCCCCCTGAAACTATAGCCGGGCTTAAGAAGATGCATCATCTTGTAAACGTCATCCCTTGAGTAACCAAGATTAGGAATATATGTACCCTGCTGGCCCTTCATTCCCATTCTGTGAGTCATTATGTCCTTTACCTGAAGATTCTCCTCAATCCAGTTATCATATAAGTCAAGATCCGGCAGAATTCTTTTAACCGTATCCTCCCATTTAACCTTTCCCTCATCCACAAGCTTTGCCATAAGGGTCGCAGTAAAAGATTTGGAAACCGAACCTATCTGGAACAGAGAGGTCTCATTTACGGGAGTGCCATCCGGATGTGCAACTCCAAAACCTTCGTTCAATACCACTTTACCATCTTTAATTACACCAGCGGCTATTCCGGGTATTTTCCACTCGTTTTTTACCTTGATGATGTAATCTCTGAAGCTATTAATATCTGTCTCGCTCGTGTTTTGAGCATATACTGCTGAACCGCAGAAAGAAAGCAACAGCAGAGTGGCTGTAGTAAAGGTGTGGGTTAGTTTCATTGTAAAAGTCATTTCAGACAAAGATAATTATATTTGTAAACTAATAAATTTTATGAGGATGGCTAAGGTG
Source organism: uncultured Muribaculaceae bacterium (assembly GCA_964588835.1). Classification (GTDB taxonomy): domain Bacteria; phylum Bacteroidota; class Bacteroidia; order Bacteroidales; family UBA932; genus Bact-08. The sequence continues at coordinate 546 of CAZPRX010000071.1, read as the reverse complement.
AAAAAGGCGTGGTTCTGCACATCGTGCGGAAATGAGAGTGCAAAGTGGCTTGGGAAGTGCCCTGCTTGTGGTGAGTGGAATACAATGCAGGAGGAGATTGTATCGAGAGAGGGGAGCTCATCTTCACCTTTTGGAAGAGGGGGCGGCAGGGTCTCCGGGCACTCCCCTCGCCCTGAGTCTCTGTCTTCAATCTCCACCTCAGAAGAGCAAAGAGTTTTTCTTGGAATGTCAGAGATGGACAGGATTCTTGGTGGAGGACTTGTCCAGGGGTCGCTTGTGCTGATAGGAGGAGAGCCGGGGATAGGAAAATCTACCCTCTCACTGCAGATACCTCTTCACTCCCCACTTATCAAAACCCTTTATGTATCGGGGGAGGAGAGCACAAGACAGATTAAATTAAGAGCACAAAGACTAGGAGGAGATGATTCAAACTGCCTTATCCTGAGCGAAACTCTCATAGAAAATGTACTTATACAAGCAAGGGAGACAGCTCCTCAGCTAGTTGTTATTGACTCAATTCAGACAATGTACTCAGAGGCACTTGAG
>CAZPRX010000070.1:5062-7059 GCA_964588835.1 uncultured Muribaculaceae bacterium | reverse complement strand
CCATCCTTAGATGTATGGAGAGAAATTTTGCTTATTCCCCTTCTCTTAGCCTCATTTATCAACTCCTGGAGAATAAGGGAAGATATCCCTTTTCGCCTCTCATCAGGGATGGTATACATATTCAAAATATCCCCTTCAAGGTAAACAGGCTTTGATGAGTCTCCCGGGATTCTTTTGATTACCATTGCTCCAAAGCTTATGATTTTCTCTCCCCTTGTGGCCATAAAGGCAAAGACTCTATCGTGAGCCATCTCAGATGTGAAATGGTTATTAAGTTCTATCTCCAGTGCTGCTTTATATTCATTATTCATAGTGCCCTGCATCTCTTCGAGATACTCAAGGCGATACTTTGTTAATATCACAACATCCTTTATGTCAATTCTTCTGACTTCAATTTCCTGTTGACCGTTTGCCATATTATTAATTTGAGGTTTTAAAGTTATTATTTTATTACAAATTACACTCTGTTTTAGCAGTTGGTGAACCTTTTAGGTAGCAGATTGTTTCTCTGTGAATATTTCATAGATAATTACTTTTTAATAATGAAAAAACAACTTTTTGCGGTAGTATTATTTTCTTTATTCTTTAGTATACAAGCATTTGCTGCTGATTACTCCATAAAGGGTAAGGTTATTGATAAATTTACAAGAGAACCTGTCTCTTTTGCCACAGTATCAGTATTTCAGGGTTCAAAGTATGCTATCACCGATTCACTCGGGGCATTTTCTATTGATAAACTTCCTGCAGGGATGTACCGCCTTCAGGTGGATTTGCTGGGATATAACCAGTACATTACAGAGGAGGTAATGCTCTCAATCAAGGGAGTCTTTGTAAACGTTGAGCTTGAAGAGGAGAGTCTGCAACTTGGTGCTGTCACAGTAAAGCCAAAGGCAGACCCATTCAGGAGAATTCCTGAAACTCCGCTCTCTCAGAGAACTATAGGGGTTCAGGAGATTGAGAGAAATCCGGGTGCAAACAGAGATATCTCAAGAGTGGTTACCTCCCTGCCGGGTGTAGGCAATGTAGCTGGCGGAGGTTTCAGAAACGATATCCTTGTAAGAGGCGGAGGGCCGGGAGAGAATAAATATTTCCTGGATGGTATTGAGGTACCCTCTATTAACCACTTTAGTACTCAGGGTTCATCAGGTGGACCTGTTGGAATTATTGATGCCGACTTTATCCGCGAGGTGGATTTCTATGGCGGCTCTTTTCCTGTTGCCAGAGGTGGTGCTATAAGTTCAGTCCTGGACTTTAAACTAAAGGATGGTGATCCGCTAAACAACACATATAAATTTACAGTAGGCGCATCCGAGGCCGGATTCGGCTCAAACGGCCACCTGTCTAAACGTACAAACTATCTGGTCTCTGCAAGGGTATCTTATCTTCAGTTCCTGTTCAGGGCTATTAACCTTCCTTTTTTGCCCACTTTTACCGATATGCAGGTTAAGTTAAAGACTAGGTTTGACAATAAACATGAGTTGACATTTATTGCTTTGGGTGGTCTGGATAACATGACTTTAAATGAAGATACAGGCGGCAAGGAGTCTAATGAATATATTCTTGCCTATTTACCTGTAATCCAGCAAGAGGTATTTACTACCGGACTTGTTTACAAATACTATTACGGAACAAGTAATCTTAGCCTGTATCTGAGTCAGAGTTATCTGAATAACAGAAACACCAAGTACTCAGACAATGACGACTCTTCTGAGGATAACCTATCCTTAAAATACAGATCTGTTGAGCAAGAGACTAAGTTCAGAGCAGAAAATCTGGTAAGATTTGGGGATTTCAGGGTTATAACCGGAGTGGGGGTTGAGCTGCCCCTCTATTCGAATAATACATATCAGAAGATTTTCCTTGAGAATCCTGTAACAATAGACTACAACAGCAAGTTAAGTTTTCTTAAGTACTCTGCATTTGCAAATGCAAACTACACAACACCTGATAAGAGATTTACAGCAAATCTGGGTGTGAGGTTTGACGGAAACTCATAT
>CAZPRX010000070.1:0-5052 GCA_964588835.1 uncultured Muribaculaceae bacterium | reverse complement strand
AAGAGATGGCAAATATCTTTAAACAGTTTTCTCCAAGGCTTTCTCTCTCATATGAGCTGTTTACAGATTTTTACCTAAACGCAGGTGCCGGAAGATATTACCAGCTGCCTCCCTATACTGCTATGGGGTTCAGAGATTTCCAGGGAGAGCTGGTTAACAGTAATCTCAAATACATAGGGTCAGACCAGATATCAGCCGGTGTTGACTACAGAAATAATAACGGAGTGCAGCTTGCTGCAGAACTCTTTTACAGAAATAACTTTAACGGGATGTGGTCTGTCAGAGACTCTATACCTGTTGAAGGAAAGGGGGTTAACTATGGAGTATCAGGTAATGAGGAGATAACCTCTACATTAAAAAGCAGGTCATATGGAGTTGAATTCTCAGCAAGATGGTTTCTTTCAGATAAATTGAATCTTCTGGGCTCTCTTACACTCTTCAAGAGTCAGTACAGAGGGGTTAATGATGAATGGCTGTCGAGGACCTGGAACAATAAGAGGCTGCTGACAGTCTCTGCTGGGTACAAGCTTCCTCTTGACTTCTATGTGGGGGTTAAATACCGATACTCAGGAGGAACACCATATACACCGTTGGATGAGGAGAAGTCATCACTTGTTGTTGCATGGGATGCATCAGGAAGGGCTTATCCTAACTACTCTTTGTACAATTCACAGTATCTGGGAATTTTTAACCAGCTTGATATAAGGGTAGATAAGGAGTTCTTTTTCAAAAAATTTGCATTGAAGCTCTATCTGGATATTCAGAACCTTACAAACTTTGACTATCAGACCGGAGATGTACTGGTAAGTACAGGCAGGGTTGTCAATCCCGATGCACCAAGGGGCGAGCAAAGATATGAGATGAAACGGATATCTCTGACAGAGGGGACCATCTTGCCATCAATAGGAATTACGGTAGAATTCTAAGCTCAAAAAGATTTCTTTCTGGCCACTCTTTGATTTTTGTGAGTCCGTTCTTCAGCAGATTGTCTATCTGTCTGGGGAAGCGGGCTCCCTTCCATGAACTGGTGTTTGTTATAAGCACCCAGGTGATGCCATTTTTCTGACACTTAAGAAGCGCACTCGATCCTGATAGTGTTCCGGTTCTGGACCATTCACCTGATGAGTTGACCCTGGCCCATCCTATTGGTAATTTTTGAGGTGTACTGCTTGTCATTATTGCAATACTTTCCTTACTCAGAATATCAGGTATTCCCTCCTTGCCATCTATCGAGGCAACAAAAAGGAGCAGCTCGGAAGGAGAGGCAACCCAGGCTCCCGCACCCTGCAGATCTTTTATATTATTTCCCCCATAACACCGCTGAACCATTCGTCTGCTTCCATCATAGGCCTCCACAAGCGGCTCATTAGAAGGTTCATAATATCTTGATTCGTTGGGGTATCTCTCCTCATAAAAATTATTCGCCAGGTGCATGTCAGTTATCCCCATGGGCTTCATAACAACATCTCTAATGTAGTTTTCGTAGCTCATCCCAGTAACCTCTTCAATAACTCTTGATAGAATTACATATCCAAGATTTGAATACCTGGTTCCCTTGCCTGGTTCAAATCCCAGTCTTCCGGATGCACAATAACGAATAATCTGGTAGTTATTTGGAACGGTATCCATTTTAAGTCGTCTTGTCATCAATGTTGTGCTGAACATAGGATCACCGGCCCGGAGGGTAAAACCACCCTGATGTCTTAAAAGATGCTCAATTGTTATTTTTCTTACCCTTGAGTCAGAAATCTCGTCATCAGAAGGGAAAGGCAATATTCCACCCTCTCCAAATACCCTGCTCTGCAGCGTCAGAAGCGAATCTTCCACGAGTTTCATTATACCGGTTGCGGTAATTAACTTGGATAGTGATGCAATTCTGAGGATATTACTCGGCTCCATCCTTACTCCGTTCTCTTCATCGGCCCAGCCATAACCTTTTGAATAGATGAGCTTTTCATCTTTCATCACGGCAAGGGAGGCCCCCTTAATCTGCCACTCCCTCATAAAACGCTCAATCTGAGAGTCAAGTTTTTTTGTCTCTTCAAGATTGCTAAGTTCATTACTAATAAGAAGGTTTAATGAGATTTCCTCACTTTCCGGAGCCTCCTCGTCTGAGGTTTTTAAGTTTCGCAAACCGAGTGAGGCAAATACAACAATAATAATGATTGAAGCAAGAATAAGGAGTTTTAGCTTTTTGCCTCTTTTGGATCTTTTCATTCTTCAAAAATAAACAATTATTTTGTCAGGAGAGAGAATCTTCTGATGAAAAGTATTGCTGCAACCAATAATCCAAATGCAAAACCCCACATTAACCCCGCTTCGCCCAGTTTAAAAATGAATCCTCCGGCATATGCCACCGGAAGAGAGATAAACAAATAGGATAAGATGGCAATAAACATAGGTTTTTTGGTGTCTGTAAGCCCCCTTAATGCACCTAATGCAGTAACCTGCAGTCCATCTAGAATTTCAAATACTGCAACAACGTAGAATATTTTTACTGCTGTTGCTATAACCACTTCATCTGTTGTGAAGAGTGATGCAACCTCTCTCCCAAAAAACAGAAAAACAAGAGCTGCAACACCCATAATCAATGTAGAAAGTCTTATCCCGGCAAAACCTTTTTCCCGTGCACTCTTCATATCACCCATTCCGGCTGAATGGCTCACAAGTATAGTTGAAGCTGCTGCTACTCCATTTGCAATCATAAAGGTGAAGTTTATCATTGTCTGCACAATTTGGTTTGCGGCAAGTGACTTTGTACCCATCCACCCCATCATAAATGTAATCGCACTTAAAGAGAAAAACTCTATCACCATTTGTCCGGATATCGGCAGCCCGATTTTTATCAGATGGAGCTGCTCCTTTATTGAAAAGTGTGCAAAACGGAACATCTTTAAAAATCTTCGGTACCCATCTTTTCTGTAGATTGCCAGAAAAAGTGCCAGAGGCATAATCAATCTGGAAATAAGAGTTGCCAACCCTGCGCCATCAATACCCATTTCCGGAAATCCAAGTTTTCCATAAATTAGTAAATAGTTTAGTATTATATTTATAGCATTAGATAGTAGCGTAATATACATTGATAAACGTGTATTTCCCACCCCCTCCAGAAATTGTTTTCCGGTAAGGAAGATCATCATGGGAACAAGGGAGAAAGAGACCATGAAGTAATAGCCATACACTATAGACGTTACCTCTTTGGGCTGTCCTAAGTATGGAATAAGCGGGGCAATTACAAAAAGGAGAGCAACAAGTAAAAAAGAGAATATGAGATTGACCGAGAGGGAGTTCTGAAAATAGCCGGAGACTCGTCTATATTCATTTCTTGCCCAGTGCATCCCAGCAACCGGTGTGAGTCCAATTGTAAGCCCAAGCCCTATAACCATAACGTTCATAATTATGGCACCGGCAAATGAAACAGCCGCAAGAGGCTGGGCACCTGTTCTTCCCACCATAATACTGTCAGCTATCTGTACAAGAGATTGCCCTGCCAGTGAAAGTATGACAGGTCCTGCAATTTTTAAATTTTCTAAATACTTATTTGACACGAAAAACCTATTATTAGTAACGAAATGTTATGAAAAGCTCACAAATGCTTTAAAAAAAAGATAAAATTATTAGAAATAATAAAAATATTTTTATATTTGTATAACAAAAGTGGTTGCAAAAGTCACTGCGATGGCAGACCTGGAAAATTGGGGGTTAGTTTTCCGCGTCTGCCATCGTTCTTTATTCATCATTATTTATAACTTTGAATATGCAAATATAGCCTTATGTTAAAAGATATAATCTCACTTCTGCCATTTTTTGTTTGCTTATTCTGGACGGTGGTCATGTCAATGGACTTCAGGAGAAACAAGACCTCATTAAAACTCCTTTCCATTTTTATGGGGTTATCAACCATTCTCTACTTTTCCCACGCTCTGTACTTTTACGGCTATGAACATTTGTACGCGATTATTGATCCCCTCTATGTTTTAGCATCCTTCTCTGTTTATCCGCTCTTTTACTTATATATTAAATCCCTCGCTAAAGAGCCCGAGCCATCTTCCAATAATGTCTATCTCTTTCTTCCCACAATAATAATTTCATTAATTGTACTGGCTGTCCACCTTCTCCTACCCGGTTTTGTAGTTGTTACAGGTAAGCTGGCAAGGGTAGTTTTTGTGGTTCAGGTCCCTTTGGTAGTTGTATACGGGAGCCGGTTAATACGAGACTATCACAGAAGGATCAATGATTATTACTCATCAACCGAAGGCCGCGAACTGGGGTGGCTTAATCGTATGCTATTTCTTCTTCTTATTACAGGATTACTGTCAATAACAGCGGGAATACTAGGCCGTGAATATTTCAGTGAATCTCCGGCGCTCCTTGCAATACCCTCTTTTGCATTCTCCATAATGCTATTTTACATAGGATACACAGGATTTATGCAGAAATTTTCTGTTGTTGATTTTAATTTGGAGTCATCTGATTCAGTAAGCGAAATTAGAGATGAGCATAAAGACTCTTCACTTGCTATTCACGAAAAGACCAGAGATAAAATCAAAACAGATTTGATTGTATTATTCGAAGAGAGGGAGTATTTCAGGCGGACTGATTTAAGGATATCAGATGTTTCTGTAGAATTGGGTACAAACCGCTCATACATATCATCTGTAGTTAACATGATTTACAATACAAATTTCACAGATTTTGTAAACCGATACAGAGTTGAATACGCAAAAAAACTTTTACTGTCTGAAGAAAATCACATTCTTGATTACATTGCTGAGGAGTCAGGGTTCGCTTCTGTTAACTCACTCCTAAGAGCATTCAGAAAAGAGACAGGTACTACTCCGGGACAGTTCAGGAAAAAACTGGTAGGGTAAAGGGGTTACTATTCGGTATATAATCAAACATTGAATAAATTGAGCAAGGAGCAGTTTAAAGTTCTTTTTGATATGCACTTTGATGCGATAAGAAGATATCTGTACTATAGGTGTGCAGACAGTGAACTTGCTTCTGATCTGACCCAGGATCTGTTTTCAAGAATATGGGAGAAGCAGATGA